>CAVDHG010000144.1:0-5177 GCA_963608725.1 Agathobacter rectalis
CGCAACCGAGATTGCCCGGTGTCCGCACCGCGTTTACCCCGATCGCGGTGCGGAGAGACCCCGAACTCGGTTGCGGGGAGGTGGGGGGTGGGCAGGTGTGGTATACTCCGTGGGTATGAAACGGGCGTTGGCTCTGACAGGTGGCGATTGCGCGGGGATTGGCCCTGAGATTGTAGCTCAGGCGGCAGCTCAGTTCCCGGGAGAAGACTTTCGTCTCTACACCAATCAAGCCCTCTTTCGGCGGGCATGTGCCGCAGCAGGGGTTGGCGTGCCAAGCAACCTCCACTTCCATGATTTGCCATTATCGGTTGCGCCGAAAGACGTTGTACCCGGCGTTGACCAACCCGCGACGGGTGCGCTTGCCTATGCGAGCGTGGTGGCTGCGGGCGAAGCAGCGTTGCGCGGAGAGGTGCGTGGCATCGTTACGGCTCCCTTTAGTAAGGCGGCTCTTCACCTTGCCGGGCATACCGACATCCCCGGTCACACCGAGCTTCTGGCGCGACTCTGCGGACGCACCGAGGCGACAATGGCGTTCTTTTCCTCCTCGCTCATCGTCTCGCTCGTGACGATTCACTGCGCGTTGCGGGAGGTGCCCGCGCTCATCACGCCCGAGAGGCTCAGGCGCGTCTTCCGAGACACGGCGGAAGCGGTAACGCGGATTAAAGGTCGGCGCGTGCGCGTGGGCGTGCTTGCGCTCAACCCCCATGCGGGCGAGGCGGGGGCGTTCGGCGACGAAGAGGAGCGCGTCATCGTTCCAGCCATCCGGGAGGCGCAGGCGTGGGCGGACTTCGAGGGTCCCCTCGTGCCGGATACGGCGTTTCTGCAACGCCCCGGCGAAGAGCCGTTCGATGCGTTTGTGGCGATGTATCACGATCAGGGGTTGATTCCCTTTAAGTCGGCGGCGTTCACGAGTGGCGTCAATGTTACGCTCGGGCTTCCGATTGTCCGGACGAGCCCCGACCACGGCACGGCGTTTAAGCTCGCCTGGCAAGGGCGCGCCTCGGCAGAAAGCATGGTCTGCGCCATCGTCTGCGCACGGAGCCTCACGGCATGACGGGGTGGGAAGACTCCTGCGAACGGCGCGATCGCGTGATGCGCTGGATTCTCTTCGGCGTGCTCGGGGGGTTGCTCGGGCTCTACATCTGCGCCGACGTTGCCGGGTGGGTGCCCCCAACTTACTCCGTGCGCGAACGGAGCCGTAAACTCTTCCTGCCCTCGGCGATCGGCGAGCGGTATGACAACTTCGATCCCGACCTATGTCTGGGCGTGGCGATCGGCGAGACGCGTTATCGGCTGAACTACGCCAATGGGCACGCGATCGTTACGCGCCCGCTCTTCGGCGTAACCGAGTGGGAGATCCCCGAGCGTTTCACCTTCCAGGGGCAGGACTTTACGGTTACCGCGCTCGACCCCTTCGCGCTCCTCAACGCTGTCGGCGTCCGCCATCTCTCACTCCCCGCCACGCTCAACTGGCTCAACGGCGCCCCCGCCCTCGCCACCGAAGACCTGCAAACCATTACCTTGCGTCAGGAGGCGCACGCTCCCCGCACCTTCTATCCGCCCTTTGACACACTCGCGCTCCCCGGAGACCTCGAAACGGCTCCGCCACATCACGAAGGAGAGGAACCATGAAGATCGCCGGAGGCGTCTGGCGGGGTCGCCCCGTGCTCATGCCCAAATCGGAAAACGTCCGCCCCACGCAAGACCGCGTCCGGGAAGCTCTCTTCAACTTGCTCATGGGCGTTCTGCCCGGAGCGCGGTTCCTAGATCTCTTCGCCGGCTCCGGGGCGGTGGGGCTTGAGGCGTTGAGTCGCGGGGCAGCGGAAGCGCATTTTCTGGAAGCCGACCGCGCCGTCTTTGCGACGTTGAAGCGGAACCTCGAAGCGTTCGGCGTGCCGGAAGCGAGTGCGCGGTTGGCGGACTCCTTGAAGTGGCTGGGCATTGGCGAGGGCGCGGTGGCGACGCCGGCTCTGGTGCGTGCGCCGTTTAACATTGTCTTTGCCGACCCGCCCTACCGTTGGACGCAGGAGAACGGGCTTTCGGCGATTGCCGAGGCTCTTCGCGCTCGCGGGCTCATCGCTCCGGGCGGTTTCTTCGTGGCGGAGACCGAGCGACGTACCGACCCGGAAGCCTTCGAAGGGTATACCCTCGTGCGCGACCGAACCTACGGCAAAACGCGTCTCACCCTCTGGCAAGCGGAAGGCTCCGGAGCGGTTGCGGTAGAGCGCGACATGTGATAGGTTAGAGACACGCTTGAGATAGGATTTACGGTTATGGCAGAACGTATCGACGGTAAGGCTCTCGCGGCAGACTTGCGTGCGGAGATTAAGGCAAAGGTAGAAGCGTTTAGAGCGCGGACGGGAGTAACGCCGGGGCTGGGCGTGGTGCTCGTGGGGGACAATCCTGCCTCCAAGTCCTACGTAACCGCCAAGGAGCGCGCCCTCGCCGAGGCGGGCATGGCGTCGCGGGATATCCGCCTGAGTGCGGAGACCACCCAAGCCGAGCTTCTTAAAGTCATTGCCGAGCTGAACGCCGACCCGGAAGTGCATGGCATCCTCGTCCAACTTCCCTTGCCCAAGGGGCTCGACGAGGCGGAGGTCATCCGCGCCATCGCCCCGGAAAAGGATGTCGACGGCTTTACGCCCGTCAATGTCGGCAAGATGATTATCGGCGAGCCGTGCTTCCTGCCCTGCACCCCGCACGGAATTATCAAGATGTTGGAGCGCGCCAAGGTGAAGACTGAGGGCGCACACGCCGTGGTCATCGGGCGGAGCAACATTGTGGGCAAGCCCGTGGCGCATCTGCTCGCCTCGAAACGCACCGGCGGGAATGCCACCGTTACGCTTTGCCACACCGCCACGCGCAACCTCGCGGACTTCACGCGCCAGGCGGACATCCTGGTTGTCGCCTCCGGACGCCCGAACACGGTTACGGGCGAGATGGTCAAACCCGGAGCCACGGTCATCGACGTGGGCGTCAACCGCGTGCCTTGCGCCGAGAGCAAGACGGGTTATCGCCTTTGCGGGGACTGCGATTTCGCCTCCGTGGACGCCGTTGCCGGGAAGCTGACCCCTGTCCCCGGTGGCGTCGGCCCCATGACGATTACCATGTTGCTCGAGAACACCCTTCAAGCCGCCGTCTGGGCGGTGGAGCAGCGGGCATGACCGCCCCGGAGGTGCCCGTCCTTGAGCTTGGCCCCAAGCTCTTCTCGCGCAACAAAGCTGGCGCGCTCGAGACGCGCATCGGCACTATTTTCCTCCGGACGCCCGGACTCGTTACCCTGCGTGGCATCCACGCCACCCAGCGCATGGCGTTCATCGACGCGCTCAACACCCGGCGCATCGAGCGTGGCGAACCGCCCCTGACCGATAGCGAAGTCGAAGCCGAAATCGCCGAGAGCGTCGACCTCCTCTTCGACGAGCACTACGCGCTCATCCGCCCCGACCCCGAGCGGATGGATCTGGCTATCCGTGGCGACGAGCTCCTGCAGCGTTACGTCTCCAAGCGGCGCATCCGTTACCTCAACATCCAGAACAAGAACGTGCGCGACTCCCTGCGCAAGCGTGGCGAAGCCTGGCGCATGGCTCCCATCCCGCGCTCCGAGGAGGAGATCCGCGCCCTCATCGAAAACGCACGCGAAGGCATCGGCGGGCGCGCCATCTACTACTATAACCACCTCACGGGTACCCGCTTCCTCACCCTCGGCTCCTTCCGTTCGCTCGGCACCCTCCCCGACGACGAGTTCCGCGCCCTCCTTCTCGAAATCCGCACGGGGCTTCAGGGGCGCAACCGCTTCGCCAATCCGGAGATCGACTTCCTCCCAAAGGGTGCCCTTCGCGCCGAGGATTTCGTCAACGCCATCGCCGAGACGATGGACAACGCCGCTTTACGCAAGGCGTATGCGGAGCTTCTGCAAGCCTTCGAGTGCGCCGTTACGGAGCCGGGGCTGCGCGAAGACAACATCAACGACCCCATTTGGCGGCGCGCCCTCTCCGGCGCACTGATTGAGAAGTGCAACGAAACGGGCGTTACGGCGGTTATCGAGGGGCTCTCGCCTGAGTTCTTCATGCAGATCGCGTGGTTGCCCGGCGGGCGCGTGGAGGAGGGCGAGCTCTTCTTCGACCCCATCTTCGCCGAAGCCGACGCCCACCCGGAGGACGAGCAGCTCCAGCTCCTCTGCGACCACCGCGCCCGCGCCATCCTCTTCAACTACATCCGCGAGTACTCCAAAATCGAGTTCGTGAACATCGGGCGCACGCGCCGTTCGCTCTCGGGCAGAATCGGGCAGGGCCCCCGCGCCGTGGTCTACATCGTGGAGCTTAAGGAGCGCAACCGCGCCAAGCCCCGCGTCAAGATTATCCGCATCCAACGCTGGACCGTCGCCTCCCACCTCGCCCAAGGCAAGCCCCTCCTCAACGCCATGATCGAAGCGGAGGACTACACCGATTACGTCATGGATCGACGCCTCGGGGCGCGTCAACTCGGTATGCGCCTGCCCGACTTCATGGTGCCTCGCACCTTCCGCGAAAACATCGTCTGCCCCGACGGCACCAAGCAAAACGTCTGGACGGGTTACTTTGAGCGCGACTACATCGCCGGATGCGCCACCGACAAAATCCCCGAGCGCCTCTACGCCACCGATCGCTTTGCTAACGCCTTCTGCCGTCTGCTCGGGCAAGCCGCCGCGCCGAACCTCATCGTCGGGCGCGCCTCCGTGGAAGGCGGGCGCACCATCTTCGACGATGGCGACGAAATCATTGTCTTTAACGCCGAGCGTCTCCCCGAGAGTTTGATCCTCTCCGAGCCCACCGGCTCCTTCACGAACTACGCCCGCCCCTACGTCGAAACGATTGCCGACTACGCCGCAGCGCTGAACCGACGCAAACCCTTTATCCACGACTTCGCCTCCGCCGCCAAGATCTACGTTGAGGCATTCGAGGAGGAGCTTGCCCGCATTCAACGCATCTACCGCGAACGGCGCAAAGGCTTTGACGCCCTCTTCCGCGATCGCCCGCGAGACACCAACGGCTCCATCTCCTACCGCTGGGAATGCATCCTCAAGCGTCTGGACGCCGTCAACGCCCACGCTCTCGCCTGCCACCTCCGCGACTACATCGACCTCTAACTCACCCCCACCCCTCCCCACCCCCGCAACCGCGTTCGGGGTCTCTCCGCAC
>CAVDHG010000145.1:0-5134 GCA_963608725.1 Agathobacter rectalis
AAAAACCTCTCTTTCCTCCCCTTATAACCTCCCCGTCTAACTTTTTAGACGGGCTAGATGGATTCTTCGCCCCTTTTTCGGCGGTTTTCGGAGTTTTCGAGGTGTTTTTGTGGGGTAGAGACGCCCGGGAGGGCGTCCGTTGTGTGTGTCTGGTAGGGGAAAGAGAAAAGCCGGGGTTGAACCGAGTTTGGGGTCTGTCCGCATCGTGTTTCACCCGAACGCGGGGCGGGGGGAGGGAGGAGGCGGTTGCGGGGGGTTTGCGTTGGGGGTGGGAGTGTGGTAGGATTAGAGAATGATAGATGACGCGTTCGCCGGGTGGTTGACAGCCCAGGGAACGCTCCGGAGAATAAACGCGTGACAACAAACGACGAGTATGCGTTGCAGATTTTGCAGGAGTCCGGGCACCTGACCACCGAGCAGGTCGCAACCGCCCTCTCTGCTAAACGCCGCGAAGGGCAAACCCCATTAGATTGGCTCGTAGAACAGGGGACAATCACCGAAGAAACCGTCCTGGAAGCCTTGGCGGCACAGTTCGGGATGCCGTTTGCCTCGATTGACGGCGATGACCTCCCGGCGGAGACGGCGCGTCTGCTGGATGCCGAAACGGCGCGGAAGTACAACGTTGTGCCCATTCAGGACGATGGGGAAACGGTTACGGTGGCAGTCTGCGACCCAGGGAACTATGACGCGCAGGACGCCGTGCGCTTCCGCTTGAACGGGCGCAACGCCGAGTTCGTGGTGGTAACGGCGGCTGACATTAAGCGTCTGCTGGACAAGTTTTACCCGCTCACCTTCGACCCGAACGCGACGGATACGGGCGAAAACCTCGTCGCGCAACGCAAGGAGTCGGAGGAAGGCACGGCGGATGGCGAGGGCGACGCACCGGTTATCCGGTTGGTGAGCTTGATGTTGACGGACGCTTGCAAGATGAAGGCGTCAGACATTCACCTGGAGCCGATGGATAAGCGGTTCCGCGTGCGCTTCCGCATCGATGGCGCGTTGCAGGAGATGGACCCGCCACCGAAACGGTTGCAGAGCGCGATCCTCTCGCGTGTGAAGTTGATGGCGGATATGGACCTCTCGGAGAGGCGGATTCCGCAGGACGGGCGCATCCAAGTGAAGGTGGGCGACCGGGAGCTTGACCTGCGTGTGAGCACGGTGCCGACGAACTTCGGCGAGTCGATCGTCATGCGTATTTTGGATAAGCGCAACTTGGCGCTCGGGTTGCCGCAGTTGGGGTTCCTCTCCGACGACCAGGCGAAGTTCGAGCGACTCATCGGCTTGCCCGATGGCGTTATCCTCGTTACGGGGCCGACGGGGTCTGGTAAGACCACCACGCTCTATGCGTGCCTCGGTCAAATCAATAGCCCGGACAAGAAGCTCATCACCGTTGAAGACCCGGTGGAATACCAGATGAGCGGTATCAACCAGGTGCAGGTCAACCGCGCCGTGGGGCTGGACTTCTCGGCGGCGTTGCGCTCCATCCTGCGTCAGGCACCGAACATCGTGATGATCGGCGAAATCCGCGACCACGAGACGGCTGAGATCGCGATGGAAGCGGCGTTGACCGGTCACCTCGTCTTCTCCACCTTGCACACCAACGACGCCCCGAGCGCAGTAACGCGTCTGACGGATATTGGGATTAAGCCCTTCCTCGTTGCCTCCGCGTTGCGGGCGGCGATGGCGCAACGGCTCGTGCGCTCCATCTGCGACAAGTGCCGGACGGAACATATCCCGACGGATCGCGAGCGCAAGATGCTCGGTACGCTCTCGAAGGACTCCGCCACGATGAAGATGTACAAGGGCGCAGGGTGCCCGGTGTGTAACCACACGGGGTACAAAGGGCGCAAGGGGCTCTTCGAAATCTTCTCTGTTGATGACACCGTCCAGCGGATGATTTTCGACAAAGCTCCGACCACCGTCCTGCGAGCACGCGTTCGCGAGATGGGGATGCGCACCCTGCGCGAGGACGGCATGCTGAAGGTCGCCTCCGGAATGACCACGCTTGAAGAAGTGCTCCGCGCCACCATGGGAGATGAAGACTGATGAATATCGATATCCACGCCCTCGCCGAACAGGCAACCACCGAAATCACCATGGCAGACCTCATGCAGGCAACCGTGGATGAGGGAGCCTCCGACCTCCATATCCGCGTGGGGCGGCCGCCCGTGCTCCGGTGCTCCGGCGCGCTCGAACCGCTTGACTGCCCCGACCTCACGCCCGCCGACACCGCCAAGATGGTGCTCGAGATCACTACTCCCGAGCAACTTGAAGAGGTGGAACAGCATGGCGGCGCGGACTTTGGTCTCGCCTTCTCCGAGGCGGCGCGCTTCCGTGTGTCCGTCTTCAAGGAGCGGCACAACTACGGCATCGTGCTCCGTCAGATCCCCTCGACCATCCTCACGCTGGAGCAACTCGGGCTCCCCGAAGCCGTCCACGAACTGCTCTACAAACCGCGTGGGCTCATCTTGGTTACGGGCCCGACCGGCTCGGGCAAGTCCACCACCCTCGCTTCGATGATCGACGTCATTAACTCCGACCGCGATTGCCACATCATCACCATCGAGGACCCTATTGAGTTCTACCATTACTCCCGCAAGTCCCTCGTTACCCAGCGCGAGGTCGGCGCGGACGTGCCTAGCTTCGCCGAAGCCATCCGCCGTGCGCTCCGTCAAGACCCGGACGTGATCCTCGTGGGCGAAATGCGCGACTTGGAGACCATCGGCGCGGCAATCAGTGCAGCCGAAACCGGGCACCTTGTCTTCGGCACCCTTCACACCACCGGCGCCGCCGCAACGGTCGACCGCATCATCGACTCCTTCCCGACGAACCAGCAGGAGCAGGTGCGTACACAGCTCTCGATGAGCTTAGTTGCCGTTATCTCCCAGGTGCTCCTCCCGCGTGCTGACAAGGGTGGTAAAGGACGCTGCGCGGCGTTCGAAATCATGATGAGCACCCCCTCCATCCGCTCGCGCATCCGCGACAATAAAACCTTCCAGATCAACTCGGATATTCAGACGGGCGCGAAGTTCGGCATGGTCTCCCTCGATACCTCCCTCCTCAATCTCTACGTGGCGGGCAAGATCTCCTACGAAGACCTCGTCACCAAGGCGCAAGACCCAGAGACCACGGTGCAAAAGCTCAAGGAAATGATGGGAGAATAAGATGCCCGAAGCTCTCCAGATTCCACCGTTGGTCGAGATCGTCCGCGACAACGGCTTCATCGACGAGGCGCAAGCCGAGGAACTCGTCCGGGCGCACATCGAAACCGGCAAGCCCTACAAAGCGCTGATCCTCGAGCTGGGCGTCCTCTCCGAAGAGGACCTCCTCTCCCTCATGGCGGGCAGCCAGGGGACGGATGTCATTGACCTTTCTACCGTGGTGTGCGACGACGCGTTGAAGAACCTCATCCCGGTGGCGAGCGTGCGCCTGCACGGCGTCATCCCCGTCGAAGCCACCCGCGACCACGCCACCTTCGCCACCGCCGACCTCGTCGAGACCGACGTCATTGACGAGCTAACCTTCCTCCTCTCCCGCGAGATCCGCTTTGTCTTCGCTCCCGAAGCCGAGATTAAGAGCTTCATAGACGAGCACTTCCCTGCCACCGACGCCGCCGACGCCCTCATCGAGGACCTCTCCGAGATCGACGTCGCTGCCACCGACGAAAAGGGAATCGAGAGCGCCGCTGCTTCCGCGCCCGTCATCCGCTTCGTCAACCTCGTTCTCTACCAAGCCATTACCGACCGCGCCTCCGACATCCATATCGAGCCGTTCGAGAAGGACTTCAAGATCCGCTACCGCGTGGACGGCGCACTCTACGAAATGAACCCGCCCCCGCTGAGCATGGCGTTGCCCATTATCTCCCGCGTAAAGGTGCTCTCCGGGCTTAACATTGCCGAGCGGCGCGTCCCGCAAGATGGGCGCATCGCTCTCACCGTCGCCGGGCGCCAAGTCGACCTCCGTGTCTCCTGCCTGCCGACCGTCCACGGCGAGTCGGTCGTGCTCCGCGTCCTGGACCGTTCAGCCGTCTCCCTCGACCTCGAGAACATCGGCTTGCCCGAGGACATCTACGACACCATCTCGATGGACATCGAGAAGCCCAACGGCATCTTTATCGTCACGGGCCCTACCGGTTCAGGTAAAACCACCACCCTCTACTCCTGCCTCCGCGCCATCAATAAGGTCGACGTCAAAATCCTCACCGCCGAAGAGCCGGTGGAATACGACATCGAGGGGCTCGTGCAGGTGCCCATCAACCCTCAGCAGGGCAACACCTTCGCCAAGGTCCTCCGCGCCTTCCTGCGTCAAGACCCCGACATCATCATGGTCGGCGAAATCCGCGACCTCGAAACCGCAGAGATCGCCGTCCAGGCAGCCTTGACCGGTCACCTCGTCTTCTCCACCTTGCACACCAACGACGCCGCCGGTGCCGTTACCCGCCTCGTGGACATGAACGTCGCGCCCTACCTGATTTCCTCAACCCTCCAAGCCGTCCTCGCTCAACGCCTCGTGCGCACCTGCTGCCGGAACTGCAAAACCTTCTATACGCCCGACGACGAAGCCCTCCGCCGACTCGGACTCGGTCGCGCCGATATTGGCAACCGCCAGTTCGCATACGGCAAGGGATGCAAGGTCTGCAACGCCACCGGGTATAAGGGGCGTAAGGGCGTCTTTGAATACCTGCGGATGTCCAACCCGATTCGCGAGCTGATCAACGCCCGCGAGCCGACGCTGGTGATCCGCGAGAAGGCTCGCGAACTCGGAATGCGCACCATGCGCGAGGACGCCATCCGCAACGTCCTCGACGGCTACACCACCGTCGACGAAGTCCTCCGCTACACCTAACTCTACCCCCCCGCCCAAGCGGGGGAGAACCTCGGCTCCTTCCAGTCCCAAAACATCAACTCCTCCCAAGCCCTCCGCGACCGAGATTGAGGTGTCTCCGCACCGCGTTTGGGGTAAACGTGAACCGGGCAGACCTCGATCGCGGTGCGGACACCCCCCTTTTTGGGTTCAAAATACACCCCTCTCTGCCCCTAATTTATGAACATTTCGGGTTATCGCCGGACGGGGCAAGAGCTTATCCCGAAAAAGTCGCGAATCGCCCGACGAAAACTCAAGCACTTATGCAAAA
>CAVDHG010000146.1:0-5130 GCA_963608725.1 Agathobacter rectalis
TTCTTCCGAGGGTCTTGAGGCTTCCATGACTCATTAGTATACCATATAACTCCCCCTCTTCCCCACCCATCCTCGCAACCGCGTTTCGGGTGTCTCCGCACCGCGTTTGACCCGATCGCGGTGCGGAGACCGGGCAAACTCGGTTGCGGGGCGTTTTCCGGGAGAGCCTCGGGCGGTTTTGCATAAGTGCTTGAGTTTTCGAAGGGCGAATCGCGTCTTTTTCGCGATAAGGGCTTACCCTTTCCGGGGATGTATCGAAAATGAGGAAAATCGGGGGCAGAAGCGGGGGGAGTTTGAACCCTAAAAAGGGGGTGTCCGCACCGCGATCGGGTCGTGTCCGGTTCGCGTTTGGGGGAAACGCGGTGCGGAGAGAGGTCGAACTCGGTTGCGGGGGGAGGTTTTTAGGATTCCTAGGAAAGGAAGACAGAAATGTCGTCCAAGGCTTGGGCGCGGAAGGCTGTTCCCTCCGGGCGCGACAAAAAGATATGTCGCGCTCCCTTATACCGTTTCTGCTCGGCTCCGAACTTGCGGGCGAAGTCGTCCTGCTGGTCTGCCAAGATGTCGTCCGTCGCCGTTATGAGGAGGGTTTTCTGAGGGATGCGCTCCAGTTGTTCAAGGGGCGAGGCACCGTAGCGCAATGCTTTGTCGGGGCAGTACGTATCGTAAAAGTAGTCCATCAGGCGCGGAGAAAGCGTCCAGCCCTTCTCGTAAGCGTGCCACGAGCCGGCATTCCGCACGGGGAGCAGGGTGGTAACCGCATAGACGAGAACGAGTTGTGCGGGCTGACCCGCCGGGAGCGAGCAGAGTGCCAGGTGCGCCCCCGAGGAGTCGCCACCGAGAGCCACGGGCGCAGGGGCGTTCGCGAGCGCATCGCGCCAAAACGCCGAGCACCACGCGTTCACCTCGGGGTAGATGCACGCTTTCGCGACGGGGTAATCGGGCATAAGCACCACGCGGTTCAGACGTTGTGCAAGGTCGCGCCCCCAGTCGAGCGCGTCGTCGCCCAAAGGCAACATCCACCCGCCCCCGTGGAACCACACCAAGGTGCCGACGGGGTTCTCGGGCGCGAAGGCGACGACGCGCCTCCCGCGGAAGAAGGTTTCTTTCTCGGTTGGTGCACTCATGGAATCTGGGCGAACTTGTGCGCCTGAATGGATAACCGCCAAGGAGGCTCCGGCGCAGAGGCGTTGAGTTGCCCGAGCATTTTCATGGCGCGCAAGAGCTGAATCTGCCCGCCTTCATCGCAGGGCGAGAGGAAGTAGTCCTGCGCTTTTACGCGCTCTCGCACGCTCTCGCACCACGCGCCCGTAACGTCCGGAGCGACCACAAGGCGCACTTCGTCCGCCTGCCGGATGGCGAGAGGTGCCGAAAGCTTGGGGGACGTGGCGATGTAGTCAAGCTTTTGGCGCAACGCCTCCGATGGCTCAATGGTGCCGTTCGTCTCAATCCCAACCCAGTAGCCCCGCGCCTTCAACGCCTCCACGACTTCTCCGAGGGCAGGTTGAAGGAGCGGTTCACCTCCCGTAAGAATCACGCTCTTTTCCGGGTGCGTGCCGACAGCGGCGAGGAGAGCTTCGAGCGTGAGGTGCATCCGGGGCGCGTGGTCGGTGTCGCACCACGGACAAGCAAGGTTGCACCCGGCGAAACGGATAAACACAACAGGGCGCCCGGTGTGGCGTCCCTCGCCTTGCAGAGAAGCGAATATCTCGTGAATGGCGTAGGGCATAGGGTTAGCGACGCCCCTCGCCCTTGCAAGCACGGCAACGCTCGAGCGTGCCCGCGGGTTGACCCTTCCCCGCCTTTGCCGTAGCAACGCCCGTGCCTTGGCACTTCTTGCACAGGGGAAGCACGCCACTCCCATTGCACGCCCGGCAGGTCAGTGCCCCCGAGCCGGAACACTTCGCGCAGATTTCTTTTTGCTGCGCACGCTTGCCATCCGCTTGCTTACTCGAAACCATCTTCTCGCCGGCTCCGCGACAGCTCCGGCAGATCTCCTGCCCCAGCCCTGCACAAGCCTTGCACGCTCTCGGCGTCTTGCGCGCCAAGTCGGCGTAGGCTTCGGGCGAAAGTTGCGCAAGGAAGTCGCGAGGCGCGTACCCGCCCCCGATCGGCATCAGCCCGGCGGCGAGTTGTGCGCGGTCGAAGGCGGCGCGTTGTTGCTTCTGGCGTTCGAGACGCTCCGAAATGGGCAGCTTGCGGTTGACCCGCCCACGCGCCCGGCACAGGGGGCAGAAGCGTTTGATGTTCGAGGTCGAGGTTGCGCCACCCATGCGAAGCCCCGTATCCTCCGCGGCGACGCGTCCCGAGCCGTGGCACTGGGGGCAGACGACTTCCCCCATTAGCGGCACATTAGCTGGAGGCGGGACTACGCTCGGAGCGTCCTCAGCAAGCACCGCCCCACTGAGGAGGCACAGCAGCAACAGCACGCGCAATCTCATTTTCCCCTCCCGTCAATCCCGTATGCCTTCAGCCGGCGGTAGAGCGTCCGCAGGGGGATCCCGAGTTTCCTCGCCGTCTCCGCCCGGTTGCCCCCATTCTCAGCCAACGCCTGGCGAATCGCGGTTGCTTCATCGACGCCCTCCGGCGCAGACGCGCCGGGAGCCGGGTTCTCCGCGGGTGGCGGGGCGGGGTTGCGGACAGCGTCCACGATATTCTGCGGGATGTCGGCAACCGTCAGCCGATCGCCCTTCGCGAGCACCATCATCCGCTCGATCGTATTGCGCAACTCACGGACGTTGCCCGGCCAGGCGTACCGCTCGAGCAGAGCCATCGCCTCGCTGTCCACGCCGAGCACGCTCCTGCCAAGCAGAGGGTTAAACTCCCGCACGAAGGCGTCGCAGAGGAGTGGCAGGTCGCCGGGGCGTTCGCGCAGGGGAGGCAGGTTAACGTCCACCACGTTGAGCCGGAAGTAGAGGTCTTCGCGGAACTTCCCGGCGTCCACCCATGCACGCAGGTTGCGGTTCGTCGCCGCCACGAGACGGATGTCTACGGGCACCGGAGCCGTCGCGCCCACGGGTTCGACCATCCGCGTTTCCAGGACGCGCAGGAGCTTAACCTGCGTAGCGAGGTCGATTTCGGAGATCTCGTCGAGGAAGAGCGTCCCGCCATTCGCCAGCTCGAACCGCCCCTTATGATCCTCGTTCGCCCCGGTGAAGGCACCCTTGACGTGCCCGAAAAGTTCGCTCTCCAGAAGCGACGGCGCCAACGCCGCGCAGTGCACCGCCACGAAGGGGGCATTCGCCCGCGGGCTCAGCGCATGAATGGCGCGGGCGACCAGTTCCTTACCGGTGCCACTCGCCCCTTGAATGAGCACGGTTACCGGCGTGGGAGCCACCTGCTCAATGCGTTCGCGAATCGCCAGCATCGCCTCGGAAGTGCCGATCAACCGCTCCAGCGCACTCTTCCCGACCAACTGCGTCCGCAACCGCGCATTCTGTCGCTCCAGCGTCTTCTGGCGGAGGGCACGGCGCACGATCAGCTCCAGGTGGTCGAGGTTGACGGGCTTAGTCAGGAAGTCATACGCGCCGTCCTTCATCGCCTCGACGGCACTCTCCACCGAACCATACGCCGAAAGCAGGATCACCGGGATTCCGGGGTGCGAGGTCATGATGTCGCGCAGGAGCGAAAGCCCATCGCGCCCCGGCATCCGCAAGTCCGTGAGGACGAGATCCACTTCGTTGGAGGTCAATGCCGCCAAGGCTGCCTCCGCATCCGCCGCCACCAAGACGGTGTAATGCTCCCGAAGCGCACGCGCCACGCCTTCCCGCGTGGCGTAATCATCATCAACAACGAGTATCGTATTCACGCAAGCCTCCCCGCACCGGTTACTCTTTTAACGCCCGGACGCGTCGCTCCGCCCTCGGCAAACGCAGGGTAAAGCACGTCCCTTCCCCTTGATGGCTGGCGCAAGAAATCGTCCCGCCATGCTCCTGAACAATGCGCCGGACGATCATCAGCCCGAGACCGTTGCCCTTCGCCTTGGTGGTTACATACGGGTCGAAGATCCGCCCGAGCAGTTCCGGCGGGATGCCCGTGCCGTTATCGAGGATGGAGATATTCACCCACCCATCGTCCATCGTAATCGTAACGCCGATACGCCCGCCGTCCACCACCGCGTCCATGGCGTTCTTCAGGAGATTGAAGAACACCTGCTCCATCTGCTGAGCGTCGAAGAAAATCTCAGGGACAGCGTCCGGGATGACCACTTGAAGCTCGATGGCGCGTTGCTCCAAGTCCGGCGCGAGCAACCGAAGGACGCCATCGACCACATCGCGAATATTCCCGCGCACGAGGTTGGGCTTCGTGGGGCGAATTGCCGCGAGGAAACGCCGGATGATGCCGTCCAACCTCGCCACCTCGCGCTCTGCCACGCCGGTCAGCTCCTGCAGGTTTGAGCGTTGCTCGGCGTCCTGCACGTGCTTCAACGCCCGCTCGAGCAACTGCAAGTGGATAGTGATCGCGTTGAGCGGGTTGCCGATTTCGTGCGCCACGCCGGCAGCAAGCGTCTTCACGGCGGTGAGCCGTTCGTCGACCAGCGCGTGCTCTTCCGCCTTCCGCTCCCGCGTGATATCGCGCAACATGAGTAGCAGCTCCACCCGCTTCTCATACGCCACCGGGCGCGCATAGAAGGAGATAATCCGGTGCTCGGGGTAGGAGATCTCCACCTCCCGCGTCTCAATGCTGTCCCAATTGCCGATCTGTTGCTCAAGGAGCGACTCAATCCCCCACTCGCGCAGATGCCGGCTCAACGACTTCCCGCGGTACGCCTCGAAGGAGAAGCCCACCATCTGCTCGGCTGCGTGGTTCGCGTAGAGGGGCACCAAGCCGGCACCCAAGACCAGCAACCCCTCGTCAATCGATTGGAAGAGCGTTTCGAGGAATCCGCGCTCCTTTGCCAATTCGGCGATATGCGTGGAAAGGACGGGCGCATCAATCCGGTCGAGCCGGGAAACAAACTTGTCAAAAAATCCCTGGCGCATAGCGACTATTCTACCAAACCTCCCCCCCCCCCGAAACCGACCCTCCCCCCTCCCCCACCCCGCAACCGAGTTCGGGGTCTCTCCGCACCGCGTTTCCCCCAAACGCGAACCGGAGACACCTCGATCGCGGTTCGGACACCCCCGATTTCCC
>CAVDHG010000147.1:0-5081 GCA_963608725.1 Agathobacter rectalis
GTATGAAGAAGTTACTTTTGGGATTTCTGGCGGTGGCGGTGGCGTTGCCGGCGTTGGCGCTTACGGATGAGACGCGCACGCAGGTACAATCTGCCATGGAAAGGGGATTTGCCTATCTGCGCCAAACGCAGTCGGCAGATGGATACTGGTCGGATCGGCGTTTCCCGGGTTTGAGTGCCTTGGCTCTCTGGGCGATGGCGGTTGCGAAGAATCCGGCAAATGCCGAATCCGCTGAAAAGGCAGAGCGTTATATCGTTTCGTGTGCACAACCCGACGGCGGGCTTTACGTGCCGATTCCCGGACGCCGTGGCGGAGGTCTCGGGAATTACAATACTTGCCTTTGTCTGACCGCGCTTCATGCTGCGGGCGGTAAGGCGCGGAATGTCAACGTGTTGCTCGCGGCTCGCGCCTATGTGGCAAGCACGCAGATTGAGGTGGAGGGGTTGCACGAGGGAGGGTTCGGCTATGACAAATCCTCTCCGCGGGCGTATACCGATTTGAATAACACGCTCTACGCCTTGGACGCCATGCGCCTAACGCAGGACGTCGAGGAGCTTCGCCCGGCAGGTCAGAAGCGGGTAGACATTGATTGGGATGCAGCAAAGAAATATGTCCTCTCCATGCAACAGCAAGAGGGGGACGCGGCGGGAGGTTTTCTCTATAATCGCGAGGTGCCCCGCGGGTTGAAGAAGGAAGACGCCCAGAAGGCGAAGATGTCGACGTTGCGGACGCATGGCTCGATGACGTATGCCGGGTTGCTGGCGATGTTGCACTGTAAACTCTCGCGAGAGGATCCGCGTGTGCGCTCGACGTATGACTGGCTTGGACGGCACTGGACGCTTGAGGAGAATCCCGGGCAGGGCAATCAGGGGCTTTACTTCTACTACGACATTTTGGCGCGTGCGCTGAGCGCAGCAGGCGTTGAGAAGTTGCAATTGGCTGATGGAAGCGCGGTGGACTGGCGGGAGGCTCTGGCGAAGGAGCTGGTGAAGCGTCAGACGGCGGACGGCTCGTGGGTGAACGCCAGTAACCGCTTCTGGGAGGGCGACCCCGCGCTCTCCACGAGCTATGCGCTCCTGACGTTGGCACTCGTGGTGCGGTAGGAAGGTGGCGCGGTAAGCGATGGGCGAACGGTTCCAGAACCTCGAGATCGAAGCTGTCTTGGGCAAAGGCGGGACGGCGACCGTATACAAGGCGCGTCAGCTCTCAACCGGACGCGAGGTGGCGGTCAAGGTCTTGGATGGCGCGTTCGCGCAGACGCAGGAAGATGTGCGCCGATTCCTCGACGAGGCGAAGATGTGTGCGCACTTCCAGCACAGGAACATCGTCCGGGTCTACGATAGTGGCGTGGTGGATCAGACGTACTACTTCGTGATGGAGCTGATTCGCGGGTATACGTTTGCCTCCTATCTCCAGCGGAAGAAGCTTGTCGCGGTTGAGGACTGCGTGATTATTCTGGAAGCCGTAACGGCGGCGTTGTCGTATGCTTGGGAGCAGTTCAAGGTGGTGCATTGCGACCTTAAACCGGACAATCTCATGGTGGACGCGGATGGCACGATAAAGGTGATGGACTTGGGGATCTCGCGTTCGCTCCTCTCGGTTGCGAAGAAAGAGGACAGCACCGGGGAGATCATGGGGACGCCGGCGTATATGAGCCCCGACCAAATCTACGACTATGCGGACTTGGACTGCCGGGCGGATATTTATTCGCTGGGTGCAACGCTCTATCACCTGCTTACGGGGCAGATGCTCTTCCCCGGGAAGACAGACCAGCAGGTGGTTGACGCGCATATCGGGCAGTGCTTTGCTCGCGACCCGCGAGTGATCGTCCCGGAAATCCCGCGTGCGCTAGCTCTGATGTTGAACCGGATGCTCGCGAAGGAACGGGATTTACGTTATCCGGATTGGAGCACGCTGGCGGCGGATATTGCGCGCCTTTACTCGGGGGAGCCGTTATTGGCAACGCCACTGAAGCCGGGCGAAAGCTCCGTAAACTTTGTTTCTGAATGGTAAAGAAAGGATCCTAGAATGCATATTCTCGTTACTGGCGGCGCCGGGTATATCGGTACGCACACGGTTATAGAGCTACAGCAAGCCGGGTATGAGGTTACGATCGTCGACAACCTCTACAACTCTCAGGAAGAGGCGGTGCACCGGGGGGCAGAGCTTGCAGGCAAGACGCCACACTTCTATAAGGTTGACTTGCTGGATTACCCCGCGCTGGAGGAGGTCTTTAAGAAGGCGCATTACGACGCGGTCATCCACTTCGCAGGGTTGAAGGCGGTTGGAGAATCGGTGCAGAAGCCACTCTTCTACTACCATAATAATATGACGGGCACCTTTAACCTGCTTAAGCTCATGAAGGAATACGGGTGTCGGAACATCGTGTTCTCGTCCTCCGCGACGGTTTACGGGATGCCGGAGAAGGTGCCGCTCGATGAGCACTGCTCTACGGGAGCGTTGAACCCCTATGGCGCGACGAAGCTCTTCTTGGAGCGCGTGCTCTCGGATGTCAAGGCTGCGGAGCCGGACCTGGGCGTGATGTTGCTTCGCTATTTCAACCCCGTCGGCGCACACGCCTCCGGGCGAATCGGCGAAAATCCGAACGGGATACCGAACAACCTGATGCCGTACATTGCGCAAGTGGCGGTTGGACGGCTCCCGAAGGTGCGCGTCTTCGGCAACGACTATCCCACGAAGGATGGCACGGGGGTGCGCGACTACATTCATGTGGTGGATCTCGCCCGCGGGCACCTGGCGGCGTTGAAGAAGCTGGAGCAGACGCCCGGCAAGCTTTACACGGTAAACCTAGGGACGGGGACAGGGTACTCCGTGCTGGACATGATCCATGCGTTCTCCAAGGCGTGCGGAAAGGAAATCCCCTACGAATTTGTTCCGCGCCGTCCGGGCGATGCGCCGGAGTGCTATGCCGACCCCTCTTACGCCAAGGAGCTTCTGGGGTGGACGGCGACGCATACGCTCGACGATATGTGCGCCTCTTCGTGGAAGTGGCAGTCCATGAATCCGAACGGCTATCCGAACGCCTAAGGCGGTTCGCAGAAAGGAAGGACGGCGGGAGGCAAGAGGTGCCCCTCGCCGTCTTCCTTTTTAGTGGGCGAGGCTTTGGTATAATAGGCGCGATAGGGAACAGGTCATCAGTATCCCGAAAAAGGAAACAGATATGAAGCCGTTGAATCAGACCGTTGCATCAATTGCCCCCTCTGCGACACTCGCCATCTCCAGTAAAGCCGCAGAGCTGAAGGCGCAAGGGATGCAGATTTGCGCTTTCGCCGCGGGAGAACCCGATTTTAATACGCCGGACTGCATTAAGGATGCGTGTCAGCGTGCGCTCGATGAGCATAAGACGCGGTATGCGGCGGCTGCCGGGTTGCCGGAACTGCGCAAGGCGTTGAGCGAAAAGCTGAAGCGAGAGAACGGTCTGGACTATGACCCTTCGCAGATCGTGGTATCCAACGGCGGGAAGCACGCGCTCTCGCAGGTTTTCCAGACGTTGCTTAACCCCGGAGACGAGGTTATCATCCCCACGCCGTTCTGGCTCTCCTATCCGGAGATGGTGCGCGTGGCAGGTGGTGTGCCCGTCTTTGTCGAGACGCGTGTCGATAGCAACTTCCTGATGACGCCCGAGCAGTTGAAGGCTGCGATTACACCGCGAACCGTGGCGGTGGTTATCAATTCGCCCTCTAACCCCACGGGCATGATGTACACGCCCGAGCAGTTGAAGGCGTTTGGCGAAGTTGCGATTGCCCACGACTTGTGGATTGTCTCCGATGAAATCTATGAGAAGATGGTCTATGGGGACGTGGAGCAGAAGTCGATGGCGTCTTTCGGTCCGGACTTCTATGAGCACACGATCACCGTAAACGGCTTCTCGAAGACGTTTGCCATGACGGGGTGGAGGCTTGGCTATACCGCTGCGCCCAAGGCGTTCGCAAAGGCTCTCGGCTCTTTGCAGAGCCATATGGCATCTGCACCTAACACCTTTGCGCAGTGGGGCGCGGTGGCAGCACTGACGCAAGCGGAGGCGGACGTCAAGCGAATGGTGGCGGCGTTTACCGAGCGCCGGAACCGGATTTATGAACTCGTCTCCGCCATTCCCGGCGTGAAGTGCCCGAAGCCTCAGGGTGCCTTCTATATTTTCCCGAACATTGCCTCGTTCGGTTTGGATTCGCTCACCTTCGCTTCGCGATTGCTTGAGGAGCAACATGTGGCAGTTGTCCCGGGCGTTGCCTTCGGGAATGACCGCTGTGTCCGGTTGAGCTATGCTTGCTCGATGGAGAATATCGAGGAGGGGCTGAAGCGGATCGCGACGTTCTGCGCAGGTCTGCGCGCCTAAAACAAGTAGAAGGAAGCGGAGAGCACCATGGCATATCGGTTCACCTTTAGTACGATCGCGAGGACGGTGCAGGTTCGGCTCCTGCGCGGAGAGGATATTGCTCACCTTCCCGAGCTGGATCGTAAGTACTGGTTGATGCTCTCTTGCTCGGTTTCGGCGATGGGGGCGGAGGGTGAAGCCGTTGCCAAGGCGTTGGACTCGGATGGCGATGGTCGCGTCCGCGTGCCGGAAGTGTTGGCGGCGATCGAATGGCTGCGCCCCCGGCTTCGTTCCTTTGACGTGCTCTTTCGCGAAACGCCGGGACTGGAGTTGGATGATATCCGCTCCGACACGGAAGAGGGGAAGGCACTCATCGCGCTCTTTAAGCGGTTGTGCTCCGAGAAGACGCTAGAGTCGGGCGCGATTGACAAGGCGTTTGCCGAGTTTCGTGCGTCGTCTGCCAATGGTGATGGCGTTATCGCACCTACGGACGCCGGGGAGCAGAATGCCGAAGTTGGGAAGGCGATCTTGGCGGTTACGGGTGGCGTTCCGGCAACTGATGGCACGCCCGGGATCTCCGCAGATGTGCTTGATGCTTTCGTTGAGAAGCTCCGCGCTTACCGGGATTGGCAGGACGCGTTGCCGAAGGAGGCTCTTCCCGGAGCCGAAAACCCGGTCGCGCTTGCACAACAAGTGCTGACGTTGAAGGCGAAGGTGGAGGACTTCTTCCGGGCGTGTCAGCTTCTTC
>CAVDHG010000148.1:0-5027 GCA_963608725.1 Agathobacter rectalis
GCGGAGAGGAGGGAGACGCGAGGCGGACAGACCTCGATCGCGGTGCGGAGACCCCCCCTTTTTCCTATCTTTACTAAAAAGGTAGGGATTCACCAAAAAGTCCCCCTTGAACCGAGTTTGGGGTCTGCCCGCCTCGCGTTGTCCCTCCGTCCGCCTCGCGTCTCCCCCGAAGTCGGTTCATGGGGGAGGGGAGGAGGGGGTTAAAAAGGGGGTTGCGAGATGACTACCGAAATGGTAGTATATGCCCCGTTTTCGTTTGAATGTTCCTTGAAAAAGGAGGTTGAGCATGGCAGATAAGGCAAGGCACTATCACTTTGAAACGCTCCAACTGCACGTTGGGCAGGAGCAGGCAGACCCCGCCACCGGCGCACGGGCAGTCCCCATCTATCAGACCACCTCTTACGTCTTCAACAACTGCGCCCACGCAGCGGCGCGGTTCGGTCTGCGCGACGCCGGGAATATCTACGGCAGGCTGACCAACTCCACCCAGGACGTCTTTGAAAAGCGCGTGGCGGCGTTGGAGGGCGGTTCGGCGGCTCTGGCGGTGGCGTCCGGCGCGGCAGCAATCGCGTATGCCCTGCAAAACATCGCCCTGGCGGGCGACCACATCGTCGCAGCGCGGAACATCTATGGCGGGACTTACAACCTCCTGGAGCACACGTTGCCGGCGTATGGGATTCAAACCACCTTTGTGGATCCGGCGGACTTCGATGCCGTGCGCTCGGCGATTCGCCCGGAAACCAAGGCTCTCTTCTGCGAAACGCTCGGGAACCCGAATTCCGACATCGCCGACCTTGAATCGCTTTCCGCCATTGCCCACGAGGCGGGGATTCCGCTCATCGTGGACAACACCTTCGCCACGCCCTTCCTGGTGCGCCCCTTCGAGCACGGGGCGGACATCGTGGTACACTCGGCAACGAAGTTTATCGGCGGGCATGGCACCACGCTCGGCGGGGTGATCGTCGAGAAGGGCGACTTCAATTGGCAGAACGGCAAGTTCCCCGGTCTCGCCGAGCCGTGCGCGAGCTACCACGGTATCCGCTTCGCCGAGGCAGTCCCCGGCGCGGCGTTTGTTACGCGCATCCGTGCGATTCTTCTGCGCGACGAAGGGGCGACGCTCTCGCCCTTCAACGCCTTCCTGCTCCTGCAAGGGCTGGAGACGCTCTCTCTACGCGTCGAGCGGCACGTCTCCAATGCGCTTAAGGTGGTGGACTTCCTCTCCAAGCATCCGCAGGTGGAGGCGGTGCATCACCCCGCGTTGAGCGACGATGCGCGCCAGAAGGAGCTGTATGCGCGGTACTTCCCGCAGGGCGGGGGCACCATCTTTACCTTTGAAATCAAGGGCGGAGCGGAGGAAGCGCAGGCGTTCATTGACCGTCTCCAGCTCTTCTCGCTTCTGGCGAACGTGGCGGACGTGAAGTCGCTCGTTATCCACCCGGCGTCAACGACGCACTCCCAGCTCTCCGGCGAGGAACTGCTCGCTGCCGGAATCAAGCCCAACACCATCCGCCTCTCTATCGGGACGGAGCACGTGGAGGATTTGATCGCCGATCTCTCCGAGGCGTTCGAAGGTTAAGGCGACGTCTTAACGACACGCTCCAAAAGCCAAAACCGCCCGAGCCGAGAGAACGGTTCGGGCGGTTTCGTATTGACGTGAGCCGGGTTTAGGCGCGGATGAGCGTAACCACGCGGTTGTAGATTTCCTGCGCCACGTAGGGATTGTTCATCGTGTAGAGGTGGATCCCGGAGACGCCACCGATGAGCAAGTCGACAATCTGGTTGACCGCGTAAGCAATGCCCGCATCGCGCATCGCCACGGGGTTATCCCCGAAGCGGTCGATGAGGCGGACGAATTTCGGGGGCAGGCAGACGTGGCAGATGGATACCATGCGCTCGATCTGCTTCTTGTTGGTTACGGGCATGATGCCAGCCTCTATGGGAACGGTGATCCCGAGGGCGTCGACGATGTCGCGGAAGCGGAAGAAGCGGTCGTTGTCAAAGAAGAGCTGGGTGATGAGGTGGTTCGTGCCGGCGTCGACCTTCTCCTTCAAGTGGCGGAGGTCGTCGGCTTCGCTCGTTGCCGTGGGGTGCGTTTCGGGGTAGCACGCCGCGGAGATGGTAAAGCCGCCCCGCGCTTGGATGAAGCGGATGAGGTCGGTAGCGTAAGGGAAGTCGCCCGGCAGGGGTGCCCCCGGCACGGGGTCTCCGCGGAGGGCGAGCACGTCCTTTACCCCAGCCTCGGCAAAGCGATCGAGAATGTCCGACGCCTCTTGCTTGGAGAGGTGAAGCCCCGGCAAGTGCGCCACCGCCGGGATGTGGTACTCATTCTGCACCTTGCTGACGATGTCGAGCGTGTTCTCGGCATTCTGCGAGCCACCCGCGCCGTAGGTAACGGAGATGAAGTCCGGATGCAGTAGGCGCAGACCGTCGAGCGTGCGGTAGATCGTTTCGATCGGAGCCGTGCGCTTGGGCGGGAAGACTTCAAGCGAAAAGGTGCGCTTCATGGTGCGTGCCCTCCTCTAACGCGTGCCGAGCGTTCGGGGTTAGACCTCGCGACGCAGGGCTTTGGCGGCGGAGACCATGTGCTCGAGCGAGGGGATCGTCTCTGCCCAACCACGCGTCTTCAGCCCGCAGTCGGGGTTGACCCAGAGCTTGCCGGCTTCGACCTTCTTGAGGATCTTGCGCAGTTGACCGAGGATCTCGGCTTCGGAAGGGATGCGCGGGGAGTGGATGTCGTAGACGCCCGGGCCCACCGCCGTGCGGAAGTGCGCCGCGGCAAGGGCGTCGAGGATGGTCAGATCCGCCCGCGAAGCTTCGAAGGAGATCACGTCGGCATCCATGGCGTCGATGTCCGCGAGGATGTCGTTGAACTCCGAGTAGCACATGTGCGTGTGGATCTGCGTCTCGGGCTTGACACCGCTGTGCACGAGGCGGAAGGCGGGAATCGCCCAGTCGAGGTAAGCGCGGTGCCAATCGCTCTTGCGCAGGGGGAGCTTTTCGCGGAGCGCGGCTTCGTCAATCTGGATGATCTGAATCCCCGCGGCTTCGAGGTCGAGCACTTCGTCGCGGATGGCGAGGGCGATCTGGTTGGTGCTCTCGGCGAGCGGGATGTCGACGCGGGGGAACGACCAGTTGAGAATGGTTACGGGCCCGGTGAGCATGCCCTTGACGGGCTTCTTCGAGAGGCTCTGCGCGTAACGCGCCATGTCTACCGTCATGGGCTTGGCGCGGGAGACGTCGCCCCAAATGACCGGCGGCTTGACGCACCGCGTGCCGTAACTCTGCACCCAGCCGTTCGCCGTGAAGCGGAAGCCCTGAAGCTGTTCGCCGAAGAATTCGACCATGTCGTTACGCTCGAACTCGCCGTGCACCAGCACGTCCAGCCCCATCTTTTCCTGCAACGCCACGCACCGCGCCGTCTCTTCGCGGTTGAACGCGTCGTATGCCTCCCGCGACTTAAGTCCCTTCTTAAACGCAGCGCGGTTGCTCCGCACTTCCTGCGTCTGCGGGAAGGAGCCGATCGTGGTGGTGGGGAAGAGGGGCAGATGGAGAGCCTTGGCTTGGAGGGCTTCGCGCTTCGCAAAGCACGGCTCCCGCGTGAAGGCGCTTTCATTCAATGCGCTCACGCGTTTGGCGACTGCGCTGTCGGTGCAGTTCGGGCGGTCTGCCTGCCAGAGTGCGCTGTTGGCGCGGTAGGCTTCTGCTTCACGCGGATAGGGCGAAGCGAGAATCTCGCGCAGGGTGGCAAGTTCGTCGAGCTTCTCTTCGGCGAAGGCGAAGTAGGCGCGTTCGGCGGGGGCGAGGGCAGGCTCGTTGGCAAGCGTGTAGGGCACGTGCAGAAGCGAGCACGACGTCCCGATCGCGAGGTCTGCGATGTTCGCCGAGAGCGTATCGAGCGTATCCAGAATCTGGGCATAGTTGGCGCGCCAGATGTTCTTTCCGCAGACCACACCGGCAACGAGTGTTTTGTCCTTCGGGAAGCCCATCTTCTTGACGAGCGCCAAGTTCTCCTCGCGCCCCTCTACGAAGTCCAGCCCCAACGCATCGAAGGGCAGAACCGTGAGCGCGTGATAACTGTCGCGGACGTCGCCGAAGTAGGTCTGCAAGCGCACCTTTACGCTCCGCTTGTTAGCCAGCAGGCGCGTATACAGGGCACTAAAGTGCGCCACGTCCTCGGCGGAGAGGTCGTGCACAAGGCAAGGCTCGTCGAGTTGGAGCCATGCCACGCCCCGCGTATCCAGCTCGGTGAGCACCTCGATGTAAGCCTTGAGGAGCGGCTCCTCGAACGCCTTCGCGCTGGTCTTCGTGGTGCCGGTGCACCGCGCCAGCGTGAGGAAGGTGAAAGGTCCGGGCAGGACGGGCACCGTCTCAATCCCGAGCGCACGCGCTTCGTCGTAGGCGTCGAAGAGCTTCCAGCCGGTGAGACGGATGTCGGTGCTATCCTCCAGCTCCGGCACGAGGTAGTGATAGTTGGTGTTGAACCACTTCTTCATCGCTAGCGCGTGGACGTCGCCCGCCTCGCCCTGATACCCGCGAGCCATCGCAAAGAGCGTGTCCAACTTCGAGAGACCCAACGCCTGATACCGCGCCGGGATGCAGTTGAAGAGCAGCGCAGCGTCCAAGAAGGTGTCGTAGAACGAGAAATCGTTGGAGGGGATCCAGTCAATCCCCGCCTGCGCCTGACGTTTCCAGTGCGTGGCGCGTAACGTCCGCGCTTGTTGCTCCAGCTCCGCCGCCGACATCTCCCCCTTAAAATACTTTTCCGTGGCAAACTTCAACTCGCGATGCGCACCAATTCGCGGATAACCGATGACGGCAGTTTTCATGTAGGCTTCCTCCATTTTCTGAACGCCGGCACGCGTCTTACAAAAGCTCATCCACGCGCACCCGACGGGTGAAAGAGGAAAGTATACCAAATAACTACCTTTTTGGAAGTACTTCAACCCCCAAACACCTCCCCCGACTTTTCAAACCGCCTCCCCCGACTTTTCCTCTCCCTTTTCTCCCCTTTGGCATACTTCTTGTCC
>CAVDHG010000149.1:0-4883 GCA_963608725.1 Agathobacter rectalis
ATCGCGAAATCCGGGCGAATCGCCCTTCGGAAACTCAAGCACTTATGCAAAACCGCCCGAGGTCGTCCCAGAAATCCGCCCGCAACCGAGTTTGGGGTGTCTCCGCACCGCGTTTTGGGGAAACGCGAACCGGGCAGACCTCGATCGCGGTGCGGAGACCCCTCTTTTTGGGTTCAAAATACACCCTCCTTTGCCCCCAAGTTATGAACATTTCGGATTATTTCCAGATGGGGGAAGGGCTTATCCCGAAAAAGCCACGAATCGCCCGACGAAAACTCAAGCACTTATGCAAAACCGCCCCAGTCTCTCCCAAGAAAAGCCTCGCAACCGAGTTTGGGGTCTGTCCGCACCGAGATTGGGTGAAACGCGGTGCGGAGAGAGCCCGATCGCGGTTCGGAGGGAGAAAATGGGAGCGTTCAATTTTTTTACGTTTGACGTGTAGATTTTTGGAAGTTTGTGCGTTCTTAACGGATAGAGAGCATTTCTCTAACCCGAAACCGAAAGGAAGATCGAGATGAACATCACGCACTATTCACGTTGTCTCTGCCTGCTGGCAATTGCGCTGTCGGGCAGTGTCTTTGCCGTCCCGCCCGCAAACAAGGAAGCCAAGCTCTACCGTTTCAGCACCACCGTAGAGAAGGAGCGTCCGCAATTGAACGAGGCGACCCGGAAACTCATCGAGGCTTACCGGAAGGATCCCTCCGAGGAGAACCGCGCCGCGTTGCGTAAACAGGTTGAAGCGAACTATGACGCCGTTGTGGCGCGCAAGAAAGCCAAGCTCGAAGAGCTAAAGAAGGAAGCCAAGCACGAATCCAAAATCAAGGAGATGGAGGAGATCGTCGACGACATCATCAAGGAGCGGGAGAATCGCATCGAGCAGAGCATGAGGCGGTTCACCGACTCGCGTCTGCGCCCAGGGGTTCGCGACGCACGCGACGGCTTCCTGCCGATCATCGGCGCGGCAAGCAACACCTTCATCGCCTACACGCCTGTTACGAATAAGGACTACGCCAAGTTCCTCGCCGCAACCGGGCGGAAGGCTCCGGCGGGCTGGCAGGACAACAAGATCCCCGCGGGCAAGGAGAATCACCCCGTAGTGAACGTCTCCTATACCGACGCTATCGCCTACTGCGTGTGGCGCACGGCGGAGGATAATCGCGCACTCTACCGTCTGCCGAACGAGGCGGAGTGGGAGCAGGCTGCCGGGCATATGCCCAAAGATGCGCCGTTCAACTGCGGTGAAGCCTCCGGGACAATGCCGGTTGACGCCTATGCCAAGACGCTCGCTGCGTGCGGCGCCATTGACATGTGGGGGAACTGCTGGGAGTGGACTTCGACCTCTCCGGCGGACGGCATGATGGAAGTTAAGGGTGGCGCGTGGGATGCCCGGCGGATGGAGTGCCGCACGGAGCACCGGGGCGTCTACCGCAAGTCCACGGAGAAGTTCAATAACGTTACCTTCCGCATCGTCCGCGAGACTACGGAAGAAAAAAGCGAACCGCGTGTAGATTCTCCGCGCAAACCGCGTTCTCGTAAGTAGAGCACCTTTGCTCTGTAACCGTAACCCCATCCATCAAGGAGGATAAACCATGAAGAAAGTTACCCGACTCGCGGCGATCGCACTCTTCGCCGCTATCGCAGGAGCAGTTACGCCGAGTGCAACGGCGGCTACCGCTTCGGCAAGCACCGCACAGGGTCAGACCAAGCACCTCGTGCAGGGGCTGAAGAATGGGCACAAGCGCAACGTCGCTTCCGCCACTTCGACCACGGCAAGCACCACGCGCACCATGCGCTCCGGGCTTAAGGACGGACTCAAGAACGGACTTAAGAATGGACTCAAGCGCGGACTCAAGCGTGGCACCGTGAACGGCGAGAAGAAGTAAGTCCATCGCCAAACCCTATCCGCCTGCGTTCCGCTTGGAGGTCTCCGGAACGCAGGCGGACTTGATTCTGCCCCTAAACTCCGCTAAACTGGCTCCGTTGTTCATCGAAAGAAGAGGACGACCCGAAGTGGACAAGGATGCCGAGCACGAACAATCCGAGCAGGGGAACCCAAGCTCACCTATCATTGAAGCGTTGGAGACCTATCGAGCGCAACTCCTCTCGCTCGCTCGGCGGAACCTCAACCCCATCCTCTCGCGTCGTATCGCGCCCGAAGACGTTGTCCAAGACGTCTTTGCTTCGGCGTGTCAGCGAGTCGCCTTCTTCGAAGGGCACCCCGAGATCCCGACCTATTTCAAACTGCGCACCCTCCTCTTCCAGACGCTTGCCGACCTTGAGCGCAAGCACTTGCAAAGCCAAAAGCGAGACGCCTATAAGGAGATCGCGCCGGTAACCGAGAATGTGACGCAGTTTGAGCAGGAGCACTTCGTAGACGGCGCGTCCGGGCCCTTAACGCAAGTTGCCCAGGGCGACCGCCACGCGCTCCTGCAACGCGCACTCGCGAGTTTGCCCGAGAAGGATCGGCGCATCCTTGAGCTGCGCCACTTCGACGGTCTTTCTAACAGCGAGAGTGCGACCATTCTCAGCATTTCCCCCAAGAACGCCAGCATTCGCTACGTGCGTGCGCTGGAGCGGTTGCAGCGGAAACTGCTTGAACTTAGCGAGTTTCGTCCATGACCGAAGAGGAAACACTCGACGCTGCGGTTGAAGAATTCCTTGCGCACCTCCGCGCCGGGAAGACGCCGGACATCCCCACCTTCAGTGCGCAGTATCCCGCGATTGCCATGCGCCTCCGGGAGCTTCTGCCTCTCCTGCTGGAAGTCGAAACCCTTGCCGAGGAGAAGACGTGGACGCCCCCGGCACCGGACGCGCCCCCGACGCTGGAAGGATCTGACTTTCGTCTCCTGCGCAAGATCGGCTCTGGGGGCATGGGGGAGGTCTTCGAAGCCCTGCAACTCTCCTTAAATCGCAAGGTCGCCGTCAAGCTTCTTCCGAGCGCGTTGCTCCCCGATTCCGCCCGCAAGAAGGCACTCTTGCGCGAGGCGCAGGTCATCGCCATGTTGCACCACCCCAACATCGTCAAGGTCTTCTACGCCGGGTGCGCTTCGGGGCATTGCTTCTACGCAATGGAGTTGATTCAAGGCGTGACTCTGAATGGCTACACGCCCACGAGCCTGCGGGAGGTCGTCGAGCTGGGGTTGCAGGCGGCGCGAGCTCTCGCCTATGCGCACCGTTGTGGCGTCTTGCACCGAGACATCAAGCCCTCGAATCTCCTCTTGGAGGAAGGGGGGACGTTGCGCGTGGGAGACTTCGGGCTTGCAGCCGTCCAGCAGAACCGCGCTGGAGCCTTCGGCAAACTGGATCCGCGGAGTGGCACGGCGCGTTACATGGCTCCCGAGCGCGTCCTGCGGGGCATCACAACCGTTGCCGGGGACATCTATGCGCTCGGACTCGTCCTTTATGAGCTTGCGGAGTCTGCGCTCCGGCGTCCCGATCCTGCGCACTGGGAGCCGGGCAAACCGCCTCCGCCCCTGCAGTGTCCCGACCCCGACCTCTCTGCGGTCATCACGAAGTGCCTGTGCCCACATCCAAGCGGACGCTATCCGGACATGGACAGCCTTGCGGAAGATTTGCGACGCGTCCTGGATCATGAGGTGGTGTCGGCGCGGAATCCTTCATGGGGACACCGCCTCTGCCTTTGGGCGAAGCGCAGACCGCGTGAAGCGGCGTTGACCTTTTCGGGCGTGGGATTACTCGTGGCTCTCGTCTTCGCGCTTGCCTTTGGGTACGCCCGCACGACCGCCGCCTGGAAGCAAGCCGAGCGCAACGCCTCCACGGCTGACGCCGCGCTCGCCGAAGTCTTCACCTTCCTTGACCGCCAAACTCCTACCGCCGGAGGCAGTGCCCTCTTCTCCCGCCTCATGCCCTACTGGCAGGAGATCGCACAACAGCGCGCTCTGCCCACGACGCGCCTCGTTGAAGCGGGCACCATGGCAGGCGTCGCCGCAATGCGTGCCGGGATTTGGTCAACCGCGGAGGAGGCGTTCGGGCAGGTCATGGCGCGTCACCCTTCCGCGAAAATCGCGTGTCTGCTCGCCGAGTCGCTCGCGCATCAGGGGAAGCAGTCGGAGTCTGAAGCCTTATACCGCCAAATCACACGCGATTACCCCGGCACGTGCGAAGCGGCAAAGGCGTTTTTGGCTCTGAACGAACCGCACAACGCCTCGGAGACAATCCTTGCGCTCCTGCGTGAAGACCCGGCGAATCCGGATTACCGCTTCCAGTATGCCTGCCTCTTGGCTGAGTATCCCCACCTCTTCCGCACGGTGCGCGTCCCTGGCGTAGAGCCGAACGCCGTTAAGCTCCTGCTCGAACTCGCCAAGGCATCCCCGGAGCAACCCGAGTATGCCCTCACGCTGGTGTCCTTGATGGGGCGACGGTTGCGACGCGAAAAGACCTTTAAGGATTCCGATCGGCAGGACGTGGAGCAGGTCTTGGCTCTTTCGGAGCAATTGGTCGGTCGCTTCCCCAATACGCCCGGCGTGGTGGCATCGTCCGTCAAGCTTCGCCAGAGCTATATTGCGACCTTGCGCCGGAATGGACACGCGAATGCCGCTCGCCGGGAGACGGAGCGACTGCAAGGGATGCTGGAAGTCCTCTTCTATAACCCCGATACGCCGAGCGACGCCAAGTCCGCCCTCTTAACCGTCCAGCTCGAACGCCTTGAGCGTCTCCCCAAGACCCAGCCCTCCGAAACCTTTGACGCTCTTTTCCGGAAAGTCCAGCAGGAGTTGGACGCTTATACGGGCGACGACCGGGCAGTTTTCCTTTCCCGCTTAGAAAAAGCCAAGACCACCACCCCTCCTCGCCCCCCTTCCCGCTTAACTTCCTCCAAATCCCCCTAACCGCCCCCCGCAACCGAGTTTGAGGTGTCTCCGCAC
>CAVDHG010000150.1:0-4794 GCA_963608725.1 Agathobacter rectalis
GCGTCTTCAATGCCATTCATGGTTTCCGTGAGGACTTCTGGCCAGGCGAAGACACTCTGCTTTGTGCCGACCTTCAACGACAAGGATATTCTCTCTGGTACGATCCTCGCGTTGTAGTCTATCACCATCGTCGCCCGCTCTTCCTTCCACACCTGCGTCAAGTGGGACGTTATGCACTCCATCGGGGCTTCTTTGCTCGACGCATCGGTCTCAATTCAAGACGTCTTTCCTACCTTCTGCCGAGCCTTTTCGTTCTCGGCTTGTGCTTGGGAGCACCGCTCGCGTGTTTCATTCCTTGGGTCGCGATTCTTTACGTTGCCATCTGCAGCTTCTATCTTCTCCTTACTCTTGCCGATGCGGTACTCGAATCGCCTGCCCCCAAATATATTCTCATGCTATGGGCGGGGATAATCAGCACCCACATTTGGTATGGATGCCGTTTTATTCTGGGATTCTGCTCTCAGAAGATGCCCTGTGGCGTCCGCCCCTTTGACCATCGATGATGGCTACTGCGTCCTCCAGCAAGACGCGCTCCATCGCATCAAGCACTTCATAACCGCGAAGCGTCGGAGCGGAATTCGCCGTTAACAACCCTTCATGTTCGAACATCTGAATCCTTCTCCGCCACTGCGAGATAAAGGGATGCAACGCGGGATAATCCTCTTGTACAACATCCAGATTAAACCCTTCGGACAATCGCAACCGTGGAAGTGCGCGCTCCAGTACATCATCTAAGGACGATAATCTCTCCTCCATACCATCTCCGTACCGACGCAACGACCCAATCCGTGAGACCGCGCCTCGTCCAAGCCCCACGTAGTCTCCACCATGCCACGTATTCAAATTGTGCCTGCATTCCCGCCCTACTCTCGCATAATTCGAAGTCTCGTAACGGAGAAGCCCCTGCTTCTCAAATGCGACAACGGCTTCGGCTATAGCATCACACACTTGTTCAGCATCGGGTGGCGCGAGCCCAAGCTTATGCCATGCGCTTCCTTCGTCAACCGATAGTGCATAAACCGAAACATGGTCGACGCCCAGATCTATCGCTCGCGAGAGTGTATCTTGCCAAATACTTGATGTAACTCCAGGCAGCCCAGCGATCAAATCAATCCCTGTGTCGGGAATGAAGCGTTGTGCCATCCGCACAGCTTCAATCGCCTGACGCGCCGTGTGTCGCCGATTGCTTCTCTCCAAAACGGCATCGTTAAAACTTTGTACGCCAATAGAGAGACGATTGACACCACAAGCAACCAACGTCTCTAAAAGCTCCTCGGTAAGTGTTACCGGGTGCGCTTCAACTGTCCACTCTGCGCCCTCTGTCAGACAGAAAAGCCCACACGTTACCAATCGGCGAAACCCTTCAACCCCAAGTAGCGTTGGCGTTCCTCCTCCACAATAAAGCGTTTTTAGAGGAGACAACTCTACTTTTCTCTCTTCTGCCTCCCGCAAGAGGGTATCAATATAACGCTCCGGATCCCTCGGTGGCTTTCCTGAAACGAAGCTACAATATCCACATCTCCCGGAACAGAACGGCACATGGATATAGAGATGCTCGGGCGTATCGCCCGAAGGAGACACCGCGTTATTCGTGCTCCGCCTCTCCACCATCGTCTTCCAAATCCTTCAGATTCTTAAGCCCAAATCGCTCAAGGAAGGTCGCAGTTGTCCCATAAAGGAAAGGACGCCCCGGCAATTCACTCCGCCCAACCGTGCGAATCAAGTTAAGCTCTTGCAACGCCCGCAAGGTGTGATCCACCGAAACGCCACGAACAGACTCAATTTCCGACCGGCTAATCGGCTGACGATACGCCACTATAGCAAGCGTCTCAAGCCCCGAACGCGAAAGACGGTGTGGCGCAGGCGCACGAAGAAGCATCCGCAACCATGGTGCTGCCGCAGGAATTGTCCGAATGGAAAAACGCCCATCCTCCTCGCAGAGGCGAAGCCCTAAATCCGAGTAGTTTAGGGTTGACGCAATATCTTCCAAGTAGCTACGGATCTGACGCACACTTACCGTTGCAAAGGTCGCCGAAGGTGTTCCTTCTTCTGCCTCTTGCCCGACGGCTTGGAGAATACGCTTGAGGTCTTCCGGAGACAATGCCTCCTCTGCACCAAAGAGAAGTGCTCCAATCACCGATTGAAGACTTTTCGGTGCTGGCAGATTCTCCTCGCTTTCGCGGTTCTCCGGTGCCATCTTGCGTTCTTTTCGCCTGCCCGAGGTCTCGCGGGTTAACCGATTTGCAACCCTTTTTGCTTCAATTGATCCGCATCCAAAGCATACGCAGGGTCAATCTCGAGTGCCAGTTCTTCCGGAGCATGAATCCCCGATTGCGCAAGCCACTGCCTCCACTTCGATTGCAAATCCCGCCGAGCCGTTGCAGGAGAATCATTCCCCTCGGCGTTTTTAACTGGCGAGAATTCTTGCGTGCGGTCAAACGCCAGAGTTAAGAGCACCTTGGCATTGGGGATAACGTCGAAGATAAACTTCTCGAACTTATACCCGTTCGGCTCTTTCGGCTTGACCGTCTCACCTGCGTCGTTCACCATGGCAATCTTCTTGTGCGCCAAGTGAAGGGGCATTGCCCGCTCAGCCTCCGCCTTAAGGAAGGCGAAGGAGAACATATGAATAGCGGGCGAACCGTAGGCGAGCCACAGCGTCCCGTCCGGATTCGTCCGCTCCATCTGTTCATCCGAGAGCTCGGAATATTCCACCATAGCGAAATGCCCATCGCGCACCACAACGACGCCCATGCCCTCGTGCGCATCCCGTTTACGGCACACCTTCAGCGTCATATCCGCACCGCGTGAAGCATGAAGCCCCACGAACGCCGGGTCTGCGATGTTTACCATCGGGTTGTCGACCTGGAAGAAGAAGACCTGCTCAATCCCACGGCGTGCCATATCTGCCAATGCCCCGGAGCGATCCAGAGCCGAGAGTGTTCCACCATGTCCATCGGGGCTCATAAAGATATGTCCGGGCGTATCAAGAATGATCTTCCCCTCCGGAGTGAGTGCCGGCCACATCCCTTGCTTGAAGAAGAAGACGTCCTCACGTGGCAGACCAAAGAAGGCGTTTTCCTCGAAATGCGCACGCGTGGCGGCGTCATTCGTATCGGACGTCATGATATAGAAGGGTACATGCGTGCCATACGTGCGGTCAAGCCCTAGAATCTTACGCGCATGGAACCAAAAGAGCGAGCGGTTGCTCACGGGTCCAATGGGGTACGCCCCCTTCGGTCCCTCATATCCCAAGCGCGACCCCTGCCCGCCAGCCACGAGAAGAACAGCGACCTTCCCTGCCTTTAAGAGCGTCTTCCCCTGCTCGACATATGTCGCCAAGCGATCGCCATCCGGGCACTCCACCGTCGCCGGCTCAAAGTCGCTACCGCCGGTTGCAGTCTGTTCGCCATGGTGTTGCAACAGCCCCTGCATACGCGCAATAGCCGCGAAGTCGAGCGACGCAATTTGCGCGAGCAGTGCTTGACGTTCCGTCTCGTTCAACTTCTCCCAGAACCGCAACACGTGCGCCTGTCCATGTTGCTTGAGAAGGGATTCTGCCTCTTCGTATGTCATATTCATCAAACCTGACTTCCTGCGTTTGCTTACTGCCCTTGTTGGGCGCGCTGTTTAAGATATGCCTCGATAAAACCTTGGACGTACTTCCCGTCCATCATGCCTTGCACGTTCGCCGTCTCGTGTCCCGTGCGATGATCCTTCACCATCGTATACGGCTGGAAAACATACGAGCGAATCTGGCTTCCCCAGGCGATCTCGCCCTTGTCGCCATAGAACCGCTCCATCTCCCGACGCTTCTTATCCATCTCCAGCTCGTAGAGCTTTGCCTTGAGCACCTGCATCGCACGCGCCTTGTTCTGATGTTGCGAACGCTCCACCTGGCACGCCACCACGATCCCCGTTGGCAAGTGCGTTAGGCGAACTGCCGAGTCGGTCTTGTTCACCTTCTGCCCGCCCGCACCACCCGAGCGATACGTATCGATCCGCAGATCTTCTTCCTTGATCTCGACCTCAATATCATCCGTGATTTCGGCAACGACGTCTAGCGATACGAACGAAGTGTGTCGCCGCTTCGCCGCATCAAAGGGCGAAATCCGGACAAGTCGGTGCACGCCGCGCTCTGCCTTGAGGTACCCGTAAGCGTACGCCCCCTTCACCACAAACATCACGCTCTTTATGCCCGCCTCGTCGCCCGGCTGAAGATCCAGCACTTCGACCTCGAAGCCCGCATCCTCAGCATACATCTGATACATACGAAACAGCATCGACGCCCAGTCGCACGCTTCCGTGCCACCCGCTCCGGAGTGCAAGGTTAGAATCGCATTGCACGCGTCCAACTTCCCGCACAAGAGCGATTGCAACCGCAACTTATCTTCGATCTTCTCGGCGCGATCCAACGCTTCGCACGCTTCGGACGCCATGAGATCCTGCTCTTCCCCGGGTGCCTCTGCGTCCGCCATCTCCAACCCCATCTCCGCCTCGCCGACAGCAGACTCCAAGTCGTTGAAAGGGTTGATAAACGCTCGCTCGGCATTTCCCGCCGCAATAACGTTACGCGCCTCCTCGGGGTTATCCCAAAAACCCGGCTCCGTCTGGCGCGCCTCTGCCTGTGCCAAACGCTCCATGCGCTCGCCAATCTTCAGATAGGCACGCATCTCCTCCAAACCTGTTTTCAGCTTGGCGATACGGGCAACAATGGCATCCCGGTCAAACATTCACGTCTTCTCCAAAAGTCGGAACAGTATACCAAAACTCCCCCTTCCCCATCACACCATC
>CAVDHG010000151.1:0-4663 GCA_963608725.1 Agathobacter rectalis
GGCTTGCGGGAAAAAGGGATGTATCGGAAACGCCCCAAATCGGGGGCGAAAGCGGGTGGATTTTGAACCTAAAAAGGGGGGTCTCCGCACCGAGATTGAGGTGAGGTCGGTTCGCGTTTACCTCAATCTTGACGCAGACACCCCCCAAACCCGGTTGTGGGGATGGGGGTGTGGGAGGTGGTTAGGGGGAAGGTGGTTGCGGGGGGAGGGGTTAGTCAGTGATTTCGAACTGGATCCAGCCGTCTTGGGCGGGGTTGTCGAGTTTCACGGCGTAGCGTCTGGGGGTAAGTTTCTGCCACTTCTTGCCCATCGGCTTACCCTTGACAACGGCTTCCTCTAGGTGCCAGGGCGCAGAAGCCGTTACGCGGACGGTTAGGGTTTTCCCCTCGTAGGTGGCGGTTAAGGTGTCGCCCTTCTGCGTGCAGGTGCCCCAGGTGGTTAGGGCGCTCTCGAAAATCTGCGGAGCTTCGAGGGAAACATCGTCGCGGACGGTCAACTTGGCGGACTTGCCCTTCGGCTCCCAGGTAAAGGTGCGCGTGCAGACCTTGAGCCCGGGAACGCGAGGATAGGCATCGCGCAAATCAAACGCGAGCGTGTCGCGACTGTCGGTGAAGGTTGTTTTCAAGACCTTGGCGGCGTACTTAGAGCCATCGGACTGCAACGCGCTTGCGAAGGCAAGGACGGGATGACCGAAGGAGTTAAGCAGTTGGCTCTGGTAGCGACCGGAGGTGAAGGTGCGCCGAGAGTACTCCTCGCCACCGAGGTCGGTCAGGACGGGGACGCCGTCGAGGACGACCATGAAGGTGCCGCAATCGTTGTGGTTGTGCGGCACGCCGTTGTTGTTGCCCATTGTGGCGAAGGCGAGGCGCGGGGTGCGTTCAATGAGGATCTGTGCGCGAGGCAACCATGTCCGGCACGGGAGGGCTTCCGCCCTGGCTCTCTTGGGCTTGGGGAGGACAGCCGGGTCTATGAGGAAGGAACGCGGGAAGTCGAGCCGCCCCTTCATCGAGGGCACGGGGGAGACCGGTACGCCGAAGCGCAAGCGGAGCCACGCGTCGAGATCTTCGTCGGCATGAGTGTCCATGGCGCAGTCGGCGAATATCGGGAAGACGTTGCCGGCAAGGCGCGTTTGGGGAGGCGTAAGCGCGGGCTTGCGTGCCTCCTCCCATTGCAGGAGCCAATCCTCTTTGCCGTTGGTGGCGCGACGCGCCTCCTCGCAGAGCAGGGAGAAGAAGCCGAAGCCGTAGTTCCAGTAGGCGATGCCTTCGTCCGTCCAGCCTTCGTCGGAGAAGCCAGAGAGGTATCTGCGCACCATGACCTTCGCCGACGCCATGATGCGGGCGCGTTCCTGAAGCGTAAGCCCGGGGAGGGCGAGGGCGGTGCCGAGGACGCCGGAGTGGCACACGGGGTTCCAGTTGGCGTTCGAATACGTCCACCAGTTGTTGTAGTTGCCGGTGTCTGCCATAGTGAGGTAGGGCGTGATGACGAACTTACGCACGGTGGCGATGCCCTTGTCCAGCGTCGCCTTCGGCAAGGCATCCTCAAAGCAGGCGAGAACTTCCGCCATGTTCCAGGCGACGAGCGCGGAACCGAGGTCGATCGTTACGGTTTTCCCTTGGACGTTCTTGAGTCCGCCGTCATGCGCGGAGAGCACCCAGGTGGGCGCGTCGCAGAGGGAGTCGATGGTGGCAGCGAGCGCGTTGAGGAACCGCCCCTTGCCTTCAAGGCACTCGGCGGTGGCAAGGATGGTGAGGCGGTCCCACATCTTGTCGTTCTTAGACTGGAACTGCGTGCGGTCGCCGGTGCGGGAGAAGGCGTAGTACTCCTCCAGCGGGAAGGGGTCGGGCGCGTTTTGGTAAATCGCCTCGGCTTTCTTAATGTGATCCTTCGCTTTAATCTTCCGCTCGCGAATCAACTTCTTCCACGCGGCGCGGTCGCGGTATGCCGGGAGCAGACGGAAGCCATCCTTAGGAAGATTCAGGGCGATCAGCTTCTCCTCGGCGAGGACTTCCGGCTTGGGCGCGGCAAGGGCAACGGACGTGGCTCCCACAAGGAGTAGAAGCGCGAGGAAGGCGGGGCGTAAGATTCGCATAGATAACTCCGGCGATAGTGTGAAAGGTTTCTACGTATAGTAAAGCACGCCTTGCGTGAAGCGACAACGCAGAAAGCGCACCGCGGTGGCGCGTGCTTTGTGCCGTATGCAGGGGAAGTGCTTGCGCCGTTAGTGGCGGGACTTAGCGCGGTCGCGGTGGAACATCAGCTGGATGCCGTTCCACGCATTGTGGAAGAAGACGTAGAAGGCAGGCCCAAGCGCAGCGAAGGGCGCACCGCAGGCGAACGCCAAGTAGGTGGTGTAGGAGGTGTTCTTCTGCCCGAGCAACTGCGAGCACTCCCGCACGCGCTTCGGGTATCCAATCCACGCGCCCACCGCGAAGAAGAAGACGCAGAGCAGGAAGTCAATGAACACCACCCAGAGGACGTCCGAGCGCGGGTACTCCGAGGTATGGCTCTCCAGGGTTTCCGACGCCGCCGCCGCGATGATCGTGACCAAGAGCATCCACGTGTAGAGCGTGGAGGTGGTCAACCGCTTGCCCGCCTCCCGCGCCTTCAGCCCGAACGTCTTCCGGAGGAGCAACGCCACCACCAGCGGCAGGAGCGTAACAAAGCAGATACGAAAGCCGATCATCGGCATCACGCTCCACGCCGAGCGGTGCAACACCAGCGGAATCAGGAGCGGGAGCGACGCACTCACCACCAGCGCCCCGAGCAAGAACCCCATCGAAGCGAAGGTGATACTCCCGCCGAGGAAGTTGACAATCACCGGCGCGGAAGTCGCCGAGGGCGTAATCGCGGTAAAGAACGCCACCTGCGCGAACCGCTCCGGCACCCCGCACAGAAGCATCCCCGCCCAAATCAGAAGCGCAAAGGCGATATTCGCGCCGATGATCGCCCAGTGGCGCGTGCTGATGGCGCGGGGCGTGAACTCCATCCGCAGGAAGACCACGGTGAGCATATAGACAAGGCAACAGGGCATGAGCGGCTTGAGCACCGCCAGCCCGGGGCAGAACCAGCCGAAGACAAAGCAGAAGATGAGTAGAAGCGTCCGGAGCATATCAGCCTTCCTTTCCCGCTTGCCGCGCTGCCCGCTCGCCGTTCTTGCGATAAAGGAAGTAGAGACAGAGGTCGGTCGCGACCAACGCCATATCCGCGAAGTAGAGCCAGAGGATGTGCCGAGCGAGGAACGCGGCATCCGGCGCGGGCGGGTTGAGCACCTTGTGCAGGATGCCACAGCCGTAACCAAAGAGCACGATCGCCATGAACACGGGCGACTTCCCGCGCACAAACTTCGTCCGCAGGGATTTAGCAATCGACGCCGGCCAACTGCACCCGAAGGCAATCAGCATCGCCGCTTCGAAGATCCACGCGCTCATCGTTGCCGAGGCAGTCCCGCGGGCGTTGGGTCAAGAGCCTGGGGCATTTCGGACGTTGCGCTCGCCGCGTCCTCCTGCTCGGTTTCAACGGTTGCCAGAGAGAGATTGGCAATGCCCACCATCCGGCAGGCGTCCACCACGCGCATGAATTGCCCATAGGGCGTTGCCTTGTCGGCGCGGATGATGATCGGCTGCCCGGGGAGGTAGTTGGCGACCTTCTGCAACAGCGCGTCCAAGGCTTCTGCGTGGAAAACCTTCTGGTTTACGGTTACTTCGCCATCCCGCGACACGTTGAGGATGATTTCGCCCGGGAGGCGCGTCGAAGCTTGTCCCGACTTCGCGGAAGGCAACGTCAGGTTGACCTCGTTCTCCCACTGCGAGAAGACCGAGGAGGTGATGAAGAAGCACAGGAGCAGGAACACCATGTCCATCATGGCGGTCATCTGCAACTGGGGCAGTGCGCGCTGATGTTTACGGAAGTTCATGCCCTCAGTCCTGCGCGTGCTTACTGCAAAGGATGGCTACCAATTCCGAGCAGCTCCCCTCCAGCTCCGAGACCAGCCGACTCGCCCGCCGGCGGAAATAGGCGTAGAACGCCATCGCCGGAATCGCGACCAGCAAGCCGAAAATCGTCGTAACAATCGCCTTGGAGACGCCCGCTGCCAGCAACGTCGGCTTCGCCGCCGCCACGTCAGACGCCACCGCGCCGAACGCCTGCAACATCCCGAGCACCGTCCCCAGCAAGCCGACCATCGGCGCAATCGTCGCAATGTCCAGCAACCACTGCGTCTGACCGTGTATCTGCTCGGCTTGACGCGTCCCCTCGCTCTCTGCCACCTTGGCAATCATCTCGGAATTGGCTCTCGGGGCGTTGCGGATCGCGTCGAGCGTCGCCAACATCACCGACGAAAGGGGCGAGGGGCTATCCTCGCAGAGACGGCGCGCCTCGTTGGAATCGTCTGAAATCAGGTAGGTAGGCAGGTCGCGCTTGAGACGCCTGGGCACGATGTTTTCGTGCCGGAGGGTTGCCAGGAAGTAGAGACAAATCGCCACCCCTGCCACGCTCATCCCGAGCAACACCCACATGAGCCAACCGCCATACTCCCAAGCTTGAAGCAAAGTCATCTGCGCATCCGCGACTAAGAGGCAAACGCCGAACATACCATTTCTTCCTTTCTGAACGCCAATCAGCCCTCCAGTATAACACAACCTCCCCACCCCCCACCCACCCC
>CAVDHG010000152.1:0-4554 GCA_963608725.1 Agathobacter rectalis
GGGGAAACGCGGTTCAAGGGGGTGGAAAAGGGGAATCCCTACCTTTTTGGTAAAGATAGGGAAAAGGGGGTGTCCGCACCGCGATCGAGGTGAGTCCGGTTCGCGTTTGGGGCAAACGCGGTGCGGAGGCACCTCAAACTCGGTTGCGGGGGGTGGTGGAGGGGTTACGCCTTTTTCCCGACGAGGATAAGGGTCGTCGGGACGGCGGAGCACTCGTCGAAGGAGTCCTGCCAGTCGTCGGAGTTATAGGCGGGGGTCGTGGATGCCGGGGGCTCCTCCAGTCGCTCCACCCGCAGCCCCGCCTCGCGGAAGGCGTTGAACCACGCACTCACCGGGTAAGCCCGCGAAGCAATCGCCTCCCCTGTCCCGTCGGGTTGGTCGCGCAGGTCATCAATGGGGCGAAAGTAGTTGACGAGGAGCCGACCCCACGTGCTGGAGCCGTCCTCCTCCTCGGCTTCCACCCAGTCGCCATTATACACCGGGTGGACGGTTGAGAGGACAAATGTCCCGCCGGGCTTGAGCCAACCCGCCACGCGCCGAACCAGTTCGAAGGGTTTAGCGACGAACTCAAAGGCGTGCGAGCTGGTAACCAAGTCGAAGCTCTCCGGCTCGGCGGTAAAGTCCTCGATTGAGGCGTGAACGAAATCAATCTCGACCCCTGCCTCTGCGGCGTCCTTCCGAGCGAAAGCGAGCTGCCCCTCCGAAATGTCCACCGCCCGGCACCGTAAACCCTGCCGAGCCAACCAAATGCTGTTCTGCCCTTCACCGCACCCCAGCTCCAACGCCGTCATCCCCGCCCGAAGCTTCGGCAACAGGCGGAGCTCGCGCTCGCCGGCAAGCAAGGGACCGTAATGGAAGTCCGAAGCGTCAATGCGCGTGATGGCGCGGTACATCCCGGAAATGGCGTCCCAGTATTGCTCCTGTGGGTGCTTCATCGTCGCTCGCCTACCCTCGGCGCATTTTGCGCTTGTACAGCTCCCAGAGGATGATGGACTTGCCGTCGTCAAGTTCGCCAGAATCGATGGCGCGCTCGATCTCCTCGAAGGTGAGCGAGACGGGGCAGAGGTTCTCATCGGAGTCGAGATGCTGACCGCAAGGCGTCGCTTCGAGGAGGGCGTGGAAGTGGTAGTGCACTTCGTCGCAGTAGCCTGGGGCAGGGAGGGACTGACCGAGCGCGGTGAGCTTGCGCACGGCGTACCCGCTCTCCTCCTGGGTCTCGCGCTTGGCGGCGACCTCGGGCGTCTCCCCCGGCTCCATGCACCCGGCGACGCATTCGAGCAAGGTGCGCTCAACGGCTTTCCGGTATTGGCGCACGAAGATGAACTTTCCGCTGGGCAGTTCGCAGAGGATGCAGACGGCGCCTCGGTGGCGGAGCACCTCGCGGGTGGACTTCCTGCCGTCGGGCATAGCGATGTCCAAGACGTCGATGGTGAGTGCCCGCCCCTCGAAGATGCGCTTCGAGGCAAGGGTCTTTTCTTCCATGGGGTCTGCCATCTGCCTTACTCCATGCTCAGGCGTTCTTCGAGAGCTTGCGAGCGTTTCCCGCCCAGCTCCACACTGCGCCGGTAGTACTTCGCGGCGACCTCGCCCTTCGGGTCGATGTCCGGCAGATGCGTCATCACCACCGCCATATTGAAGTAGGGCGCGGGGTCCTGGGGAGCCGAGCGCATCACCTTTTCGAGGAGCTTCATCGCCTCGAGCGTGCGGTTCTCGGAGAGGTACGCGCCGGCAATCACAAGCTGCGCCTGAACGCCGAGCTTGCCCTTCTCGGGAATCATGCCGGCGATCTCAACGGCGTCCTCCCGTTGCCCCTGCATGAGACGCAACCGGGCAAGGAGCAGGAGGAACTCGGGCGTGTCCGGGTGTTTCGCCGTGGCTTCGGTCAACCGCCGCTCCAACACCTCTACATTCTTCTGACGCCACAACTCGTAGCACCAATCGATCTCGCCCTTCAGAGCCTCCTGCGCGGCTTTGGCGTCCGCCTCCGCCTTGGCTTGCTTCGCCGCTTCCTGCGCCTTCTTCTCGGCTTCCTGTTGCGCCTGACGTTTCGCGGCGGCTTCCGCCTCGGCTTTCTTACGGGCGCGCTCGGCTTCCTCGGCGCGCTTCTTGGCTTCAACGCGAGCCTTGGCTTCCTGTTCGGCGCGAGCCTTCTTCTCCGCCCGCTCCAGCACTTCGACCCCGCGATAGATAGTCGCCTCGGCGTTCAGGGCAGCGTTGACATTCGCTTCGGCGGTGCGTTGCGCTTCCTCCGCTTGGGCTTGCTTCACCTTCGCTTGCTCCCAAGCCTGCTTCGCCTTCATGGCGTCCGCGTGCGCCGAAGCCCACACCTCGCGAGCTTGTTGCGCCTCGGGGGAATCCACGCCGAGCTGTTTAATCCACTTCTGCGCATTCTGGTCGGCGAGGAAGAGCTTGGCATCGGCGGCGGTGTTGGCTTGGGCAGCAGCTTGCACCGCTTCCTGCGCTCGCTTGACGTCTGCCTGCGCGGCAACCAACGCCACCCGCGCCGCCTGCGTCGCCGTGGAGGCGGACTTCAGAGCCTGACGCTCCGACTGCAACTGCTCGGCAAGAGTCGGCGGACGCGTCGGGAGCGCTTCGGCGGTTTTCTTAGGCTTGTTCTTGGCTTCGAGGGCTGCACGCTCCTTCGCCAAACGCGCTTCGAGGTCGGAAGTATCCGTTACCGCTTGGCGAACGTCCATGACTTCTGCCCGCTTCAGAGCCAGCGCGTCCAGCATCGAGATACAGTGAAACTTCTTCAGGCGCAACGTGGCAAACGCGCTTCCCGAGGTATCCTCCGCGGCTTCCGCTTGCTCGAGGAGGGTCTGCGCCTGCCGAAAGAGCGAAATCGCGCCCTCGGTGTCCCCGGCTTCTGCGGCGTTCTGCGCCTGCGCGATGAGGAGGTTGGGCTCGCGCAAGAGGTCAGCCACGTGCGCGGCGACCTTCGCTGCCTTCTCCTTCTCGCTTTCGCCGAACCACCCCGCGCTCGCCTGCGCCGGCACGCCCAGCCCAAGAACGAGGAGCGGGAGCAACCGCATCCAGACGCTTGTAGGAACCTTTCTCATCGCTCGCCTATTCCCTTTCTGCCACGCTTGCCTTCCGTGGCTCCACATGAATCGTTACGATCGCATCCGCGCCGAAGGCTTCGTGAAGCTTGCCCTCAACCCGAGACGCCAGCGCGTGACTGCTCCGAACCGTCATCTCCGGCTCTACGCGCACGTGCACTTCAATCACCGCCACCGAGCCCACGCGCCGCGAACGCAGGTGATGCGGCTCCGAAAACTCCGGCACCGTGCGCAACACCTCCAGTATCCGGGCATTCTCCGCAAGGCTCATCCCGTGCTCCAGGAGCTTGTCGAGCGACTCGCGCACGATGTTCCACGCAATCCGGAAGAGCACCACGCCCACAAGGAAGGCGGCAATCGGGTCGAGCACCACCCACTTCCCGCCGAAGACCGCGCCCGCCCCCGCACCGATCGACGTTGCCACCGAGGAGAGCGCGTCGCTCCGATGGTGCCAGGCGTTGGCGAGAAGGGCGTCGTTCGCCGTCTCAACCGCCACCTTCACCGTCCGCTGATAGAGATACTCTTTTACGCCAATCGAGATCAGCCCCGCCCAAAGTGCCATCAGGGCTGGACGCTCCGGGAACGCCCCAAAACAGAACGCCGAGACAATGCTCTCGCCCGCGTGGAAGAGGATCGCCAGCCCCACGGCACAGAGCGCGATCCCCACGAGGATGGCAGCGAGCGTCTCATACTTCCCGTGACCGTAGGGGTGGTCGCCATCTTCGGGCTTCCCCGCCAGGCGCATCCCGATGAGTACAGCAAAGTCCGTTGCAAAGTCGGAACCCGAGTGCACGGCGTCGGCAACCATCGCAGCCGAATGCCCAACCACGCCGACCACCAGCTTCCCTACCGTAAGGACGCTGTTGATAAGCACTGAAAGCCACGTTACGCCGTTTGCCCGCCTAACGCGCTCTGCCATGGGATTCTGCCGAGCTTGCATACCTATGCGACAGTATACCAAAGCCCCCACCCCCGCAACCGCGTTTCCCCCGCCTCCGCACCGCGATCGGGTCAATCTCGGTGCGGACAGACCCCGAACTCGGTTGCGGGGCGGTTTTGCATAAGTGCTTGTGTTTTCGATGGGCGATTCGCCACTTTTCCGCGATAAGCCCTTGCCCCATCCGGGGATAGCTCGAAATGTTCATAACTCGGGGGCAGAGAGGGGTGCATTTTGAACCTAAAAAGGGGGGTGGTCGAACCGCGATCGAGGTGTCTCCGGTTCGCGTTTACCTCAAACGCGGTGCGGAGGCGGGGGAAACTCGGTTGCGGGGTTAGTTTTGGGAGGTGGGGGTTTGCCACCAGGCGAGGAACTCAACGTTGCCTTCGGGACCGAGCAAGGGGGAGCGTTCGCATCCGCGCCAGGTGAGATGGAGTTCGCCCTCGCCAAAGGCGCGAATCTCCGAAACCACCCGTTGGCGGACGGCGTCATCGCGCACCACGCCGTGCGGGACGTCCTTGCGTCCTGCCTCGAACTGCGGTTTGATAAGGGAAATCA
>CAVDHG010000153.1:0-4482 GCA_963608725.1 Agathobacter rectalis
TCTCTGCCGGGCGCGACATCCTTTTCGATCAGACTGCCGAGCTGGCACAACGTCTGCAACGTCTAGGGCACAAACTTGACTATCACGTTTTCCCGACCGCGACTCACCTCTTTATTACTGTGCCTGGGCAACCCACGGCATTCCACGAAGCGGTTCGAACGACCGCAACCTTCCTCCACACCCCCTAACCTTCCCCACCCCCACCCCCTCCCCCCCACAACCGCGTTTACCCGGTCTCCGCCTCGCGTTTACCCCAAACTCGGTTCACCCTCACCTCGCCCCGCAACCGTCTTTTCCTCAAACGCGAACCGGACACGACCCAATCTTGACGCAGACACCGGGCAAACACGGGTGCGGAGAATTTGTGGGGATAACCGCGTTCGGGTCGTGTCCGCCCCGCGTTCGACCCAAACGCGAACCGACCTCACCTCGATCGCGGTGCGGAGCCCCCACTTTTTACCCTCTTTTACATTTTTGTAAAAGCTCTCCTTTTCCACCCCCTTGAACCGAGTTTCATCCGAATGCGGGGCGGACGGAGGGTAAACGCGGTGCGGAGACACCTCGAACTCGGTTCGGGGCAAAGTGGGGGTGAACCGAGATTGGGGTGTGTCCGCCCCGCGATTGCCTCGTGTCCGCCCCGCGTTTGGGGTGAACTCGGTTGCGGGGTTGGTTTGGGGTGGGGGTTGTGATATTATAAAGAGATGTTATGTGGGCAGGGCGATGGCATGGTCGGGCGTTTGAACGCAGAACCGACAACGATGACGGGAACGGCGAGTTCCGGGTTCGGAGGCGTGGCGCGGTTGCGTTGCCGGGCGTGGCGGGGTTAGAGACGAGGTTGGCGGATGGAATTAAACGCAGTATACGATAAGAAGTTCTACATCTGGGGGATGATTGGGCTCGTGGCGATGTGCGCCCTCATGAAGGCAACGGGTGGGGCGGGCTTCGCGGCGATCTTCCTGGTGGTCTTCGCGGCGTTTGCAAAGTCGCGGACAGAGCTCCTGCTTTACCTGCTCCTGATGACGGCGACGCTGACGGTCACAAACTCGGCAATCGCTCCGAAAGACTTCATCTTCGGCGTCAGTGCGCGGTCGCTCTTCCTGCTGGTTGGCTTGGTGATGTCTATGCAAATCATCGGGCAGAGGGCGTCGCGCATGATTACGCCGTTGCTCTCGCTCCTGATCTACATTGGGTACATGGCGTTAATCTCCGCGGTGGGGTGGAGTCCGCTTATCAGCTATCTGAAAATCTTGCTCTTCACGGTTATCTTCCTGGCGTTCTTCAGCGTGGGGAACGCAACGATCACGCGCCATCAGGTGAGCCTGCCGAAGTTGCGGAGCGTCTTTCTTTGCATGGCGAGCTTCCTCATCTTGGGGTCGGTCGCGCTTATCCCGTTCCCGGGGATCAGCGTGATGAGCGCGGCAAGTATTATCGCGGCAGGGGGGACGGTGCCGGAGGGAAGCCTCTTCCAGGGAATGACGCTCCACTCGCAGTGCTTGGGACCCAACATCTCCATGCTCGCGGTGGTGCTTTTGGCGGATATGCTCTTCACGTTGCGCCGGTGGGATAAGCTCTATATGCTCCTCCTCTTGTGTGCGCCCGTGATTATCTTTAAGACCGGATCGCGCACGGCGATGGGCACGTGGCTGGCGGGGACTTGCTTCGTCTGCTTCGTCTTCATGATGGCGCACGGCGTGGGGGCGAAGTGGAAGAACCGCGCACTCTCCACGCTGACAACGCTGGGGATGGTCGCGGGGCTTCTGCTCTTCGTTTCGCCTCACTTTCGCGAACAGGTGGTCAGCTTCGTGTACAAGGCGCGTGGGGCTGAGGTGGCAAAGGAGGATCGCTCGTTCGAAAAGATGATCAGCACGCGTCAGGGGCTGATGGATAACGCGATGGACAACTTCCGCGAAAGCCCCATCATCGGCAACGGCTTCCAAGTGGCGAAACTCTTCCAGTACAGAGAGGTTACGTCGTGGAAGTCGCTCCTCTCGGCTCCGGTTGAGAAGGGGGTGTGGGTGACGGCGGTGCTCGAGGAAGGGGGCGTGATCGGGATGTTGCTCTTCCTCCTCTTCCTGGCGATTGCCTTTACGGGACTCTTCAAGCAACGTGCCTACATCGCGGCGTGCGGGCTCTTCGTCTTTGTGGTGTCGAACTTCGGCGAGTTCACCTTCTTCTCGATGTCGTACTCCGGGGGCGTGATGTGGGCGGCGATCTTCGCCGGAATTGCGCTCGACGCGCAACGCCTCCGCCACGACCGCGCCCCGTGGTTCTACCAGCCCGGCGTGCGCCCGCCCCGTGTCGCGCCCGAAGCTCCCCGTCCCTCCGATTCGAGACTCCGCGCATGACAAGCACGCTCTCCGTCATCATCCTTACCTACAACGAGCGCCTGCACATTCAGCGGAGCATCGCGAGCGTCGCGCCCCTCGCCAAAGAGATCTTTGTGGTGGACTGCCACTCCTCGGACGGCACCCAAGCCCTCGCCCGCGAAGCCGGAGCCACGGTGGTCGAGCACGACTGGCCGGGCAACCAAGCCGAGCAACTCAACTGGGCCCTCGCCTCCCTCCCGATTACCGGCGACTGGGTTCTGCGCCTGGACGCCGATGAGTACCTCACCTTGCCCCTCCAGAGCGAGATTGCCGAAAAGCTCGACTCCCTCCCCGAGAGCACCTGCGCCGTACTACTACTACTACGGCATACGCACTTTATGAGCTATCGCCTCCGCTTCGGAGGCCCGCCCCTGCGCATCCTGCGCCTCTGGCGACGCGGCACGGCAGTTTGCGAGGAGCGGTTGATGGACGAGCGTATGACGCTCCTTCGGGGAGAGACCGTCAGCTTCAACGAGACTTTCGTCGACGACAACCTCAACGACCTCACATGGTGGACGCAGAAGCACCTCAACTACGCGTGGCGCGAAGCAGCCGTTGCGCTCCTGGGCAGTGGCGAGCAGTCCTCCCCCTCCGGCACGCCCCCCCGCCGTTCGCGTCGCACTAAGCGGCTCTACTACCGTCTCCCCGTCTTCTGGCGGGCGACTGCCTATTTCCTCTACCGCTACCTCTTTCGCCTGGGCTTCCTAGACGGCAAGGGTGGCTTCTTGTGGCACTTCTTCCAGGCGTGGTGGTATCGCGCCCTCGTGGATGCCGACATCCTCGAACTGCAAGCCGTTATCACGCGCTCGAAGGGCGACGCCGCCACCATCCGCGCCTTCCTCGAGAGTAAGGGCGTCCGCCTGCCCAAGACCTTCCAGCTAGGATGAACAGATGATGCACGTCGGGCACGTCGTCACCGGGATTGGAGACGAGAAGGCGGGGACAAGCCCTGCCGTCCTGGGGATCTGCCGGGGCTTGTACGACACGGGCGTGGAGCTGTCACTCCACTCCTTGGATGCGCGTCCGTGCGCTGTCCCGTTCCCGCATTATGTCTACCCGCCTCACCGCTTTCCTTATCACTCGCTGGGGTGTTCCCCTGAGATGTTGCACGCGCTGAAGGCGCAGAGCCAGGGGTGGGAGATTCTCCATAATCACGCCCTCTGGATGATGCCGAACATCTACGCTTCGTGGAGCATCCACGGGAAGCCGTGCAAACTGGTTACTTCGCCCCACGGAGCCCTCTCGGCGCAGAGTTTGAAGCGGTCGCGACTGAAGAAGGCGCTCTTCTGGTGGGCGTGTCAACGCGCCGCCTTGGCGCGGACGGATATGTGGCACGCCACCTGCGAGAAGGAGTTCAACGAAATCCGAGCCTTGGGGTACCGTCAGCCCGTCGCGATCGTCCCCCTCGGGATGGACGCGCCCGCCCTCACCGACGCCGACCGCGCCACCTTCACCGCCACCTTCGGCACCCCAGCGCGCAAGCGCGTGGTCTTCTTCGGGCGCATCCACCCCATCAAGGGCGTCGACCGCCTCGTTGCCGCGTGGGGACGCCTCGCACCGCGTTTCCCGGAGTGGGAACTCGTCCTAGCCGGTCCCGACTGCGGGGGCAGGGCGGCGTGCGAGGAACTCGTTGCGCAGAACGCCATCCCGCGTGTCTCCTTCCCCGGCGAGATGCTTGGGAAGGATAAGTATGCCTTCCTCGAATCCTCCGCGCTCTACGTCTTGCCCAGCTTTACGGAGAATTTTGCGATCACCGTCGCCGAAGCCCTTGTGTGCGGGACGCCGGTCATCGCCAGCACCGGTTCGCCCTGGCAGGGGCTTATCCGCGAACGCGCCGGCTGGTGGGTCGAGAACAGCGTCGACGCCTTGGAAGCCACTCTTGCCGATGCCTTGTCGCGCTCCGAAGCGGAATTGCACGCCATGGGCGAACGGGGTAGGGCATGGATTCTCCGGGACTTTACTTGGGGCTCTGCCGGCGCGAAGATGAAAGCTGCCTACGCTTGGCTCCTCAACCAAGCCCCCCAGCCCCCCCACGTCATCACCGACTAACCCCCGCTCCCCAAAACTCCCCACTTCCCCCACCTCCCCCGCAACCGAGTTCGGGGTCTGTCCGCAC
>CAVDHG010000154.1:0-4471 GCA_963608725.1 Agathobacter rectalis
GGGAGAGGGGAAGTCGGTTGCGGGAGGGGGAGGGGGTGAACCGAGTTTGGGGTCTGTCCGGTTCGCGTTTGGGTCAAACGCGGGGCGGAGGGAGGGGAAACTCGGTTGCGGGGTAATTTTTGGGAGCGTCGAGTTTTGGGGGTGGTTGAACCGGGTTTGGGGGAGAGGCGGTTGAGGGGGTGGGTTTATGCGGGGGGAGCGGATGTGTTAAAATGTGCCTTTACGTTTTCTCTTCAGCACAAGGAGCGGTAGGAATGGGCGGCTTTTTCGGCGTCGTTTCGGAGCAAGGGTGCGTTTCGGATGTCTTTTTCGGGACGGATTACCATTCGCACATGGGGACCGTGCGTGGCGGGATGGCGTTCTATGCCGGCAACACCTTCCATCGTTCCATCCACAACATCCAAAACGCGCAATTCCGCGCCCGGTTCGAAGGGGCGGCAAAGCGTTTTGCGGGGTTGAACCCGATTTACGGGATGGGGGTCATCAGCGACCACGAAGACCAGCCGATCCTAGTGCGGTCGCACCTAGGGATGTTCGCGCTGGTTATGGTGGGGCTGGTGACGAACCTGCAGGAAATCGTCGACGCGCTCATGCACGAGAGGCAGACGCATTTTTGCGAGCTGGGGAAAGAGGGCGAAATCAATGCGCTCGAAGTGATGGCGATGTTGATTTCGTCGCAAGATTCGCTGACGGAAGGTTTGGTTTACGCGCAAAGCAAGGTGGAAGGCTCGGCTTCGCTGTTGCTCCTCTCGGAACAGGGCGTGCTCTACGCGGCTCGCGACCGGTTCGGGCGCACGCCGATCGTGCTCGGTCAGAAGGAGGGGGGCGGGTATGCCGTGACGATGGAGACGGCGGCGTTTCCGAACTTGGGGTATACGCGCCTGCGCGACCTGAAGGCGGGCGAAGTGGTGGCGATCCGCCCCGAGGGGATCGAGACGGTCTTCGAGGGGTACGAGCCCTCGGCGATCTGCGCGTTTCTCTACGTCTACTACGGTTACCCGGCGAGCACGTATGAGGGGGTGGGCGTGGAGCGGACGCGGTATCGGAGCGGGGCGTACCTGGCGCGTCGGAACCCGGTTGAGGGCGACCACGTGGCGGGGATTCCCGATTCGGGCGTGGCGCACGCGTTGGGCTATGCCTTCGAGAGCGGGATTCGGTATGCGCGCCCCTTCGTGAAGTATACGCCCACCTGGCCGCGGAGCTTCATGCCCCCGGATCAGAGCCTGCGTCAGAAGATCGCGAACATGAAGTTGCTCCCGGTGCCCGAACTCATCGAGGGGAAACGGCTCATCTTCTGCGACGACTCGATCGTGCGCGGGACGCAACTGCGCAACCAGGTTTCGCGACTCTACAAAGCGGGAGCGAAGGAAGTGCACGTGCGCATCGCCTGTCCCCCGCTCCTTTACAAGTGCAAGTTCCTCACCTTCTCGCGCACCGAAAGCGTCATGGACCTGATCACCCGGCGTATCATTCTGGAGATGGACGGGGTCAACGCCGACATCGAGAAATACCGCGACCCGGATGGCGAGCCTTACAAGCGGATGGTCGAAGAGATTCGCAAACGGTTGGGGATGACGTCGGTGGCGTTCCAACGGGTTGAGGACGTGGTGAAAGCCATCGGCATCGGCAAGAAGATCTGCACCTATTGCTGGACGGGCGAGGACATCTCGCTCCAAGGGCGCGGGGGCTGCAAGGGCGCGTGCGCCTGCTGTGGCGACGTGTGCGCGATGAAGGCGCGGGGTTAGCGCGAATGGCAAGCCCCAACCGCGTCAGGCTCCTCGAGCGACTGGAAAGCTACGTCATCCCGCTCATTCAGCAGGAGGGCGCGGATCGGCAAGTCAAGGACTTTAAGACGCGTGCCCTGCTGGCGGTGCTGAAAGGGATTTCGAAGATCTACGGCTTTGCCGTGTGGCTGCGCATGCGCTTCTTCCAGTGGGGCGTGCTTCGGCGTTGGCCGCTGGGAGTGCAGGTCATCAGCGTGGGGAACGTGACGGCGGGAGGCACGGGGAAGACGCCGGTTGTGGAAATCTTTGCCCGCGAGCTGACGAAGGAGGGGAGGCGCGTGGCGATCCTCTCGCGGGGTTATCGCCGGAAGGAGCGCCCCCTCTGGCAACGGCTCTTTACCGACGTCGTGGAGCCGCCGCTGGTGGTGAGCGACGGGCGGCGCGTCCTGCTCGACTCCGAGACGGGTGGCGATGAACCCTACATGCTCGCGAGCAACCTCCCCGGCGTGATGGTCCTCGTCGATCGCGACCGCGTGAAGTCCGGGCGTTACGCCATCCGGAAGTTCTCCTGCGACACGCTCATCCTCGACGACGGCTTCCAGTACCAACGCCTCAAGCACTCCCACGACATCGTCCTCGTGGACAAAACCAACCCCTTCGGCAACGGCAACATCCTGCCTCGGGGCGTCCTGCGCGAGAGCGTCGCCAACCTTCGCCGGGCAGACTTTATCTTCATTACCAAGAGCGACGGCGACTCTGCCGGCTTGCGCGCCCGCATCCGCCAGCTCAACCACCACGCCGAGATCATCGAGTGCCGCCACGCCCCCAAGACCTTGAAGAACGTCTATGGCGAGACGGCGTGCCCGCTGGAGTGGCTTGCAGGCAAGCGCGTGGTTGCCCTCTCCGGGATCGCCGTCCCGCAGAGCTTCGAAACCTTCCTCAAGGACTACGGCGCGGAGCTGACCGAGTGCGTGCGCTACGCCGACCACCACCGCTACGCCACGCAGGAAGTCATCGACGTCGTTAACCGCGCCGCCGACATGGGGTGCGACGCAGTGATCACCACCGAGAAGGACGCCGTCCGCTTCCCCAAGCTCTCCTCCACCGCCGTCCCCGTCTTCTACCTGCGCATCGAAATCGAGATTCTCCAAGGCGCGGAAAACTTCCACGACGCCGTCCGCCGGATATGCTTTAAGCAGGAAGAGAAGTCCGCCTCCGCCCGAAGGTAAGCCCCCGTGAGCGTCTTGCGCAACGTCATCAAAGTCAGCACCGGGACGGGGATTAGTCGCGTCCTCGGTTTGCTGCGCGAGATTCTGATGGCGCACTTCTTCGGCACCTCCACCCTTCAGAGCGCGTTCGTCATTGCCTTCCGCATCCCCAACCTCTTCCGGCGTCTCTTCGGCGAGGGCGCACTCGGCGCGGCGTTCACTCCGGTCTTTGCCGAAGTGGAGAAACGCGAAGGGCGAGTTGCCGCGCAACGTTTCATGGCGCAGATTCTCGGGATCCTCGTCTGCGTGCTGGGCGTGCTGGTTGCGCTGGGCGTGATGGCGTCGTTCGGCGTTGAGCGCATCTGCGGGGAGGGTTCGCGCTGGACGGAGGCTATGCCCCTCATGCGGATCATGTTGCCCTACGCGGTCTTGATCTGCGTGGCGGCGATCCTCTCTGCCGTGCTCAACGTCCGCGGGAAGTACGGCGTGCCCGCCCTTACGCCGGTGATTCTCAACATCGTGTGGCTTGCGGTGCTCCTGGGCGTCTGCCCCTTCCTGCCGGCGGAGGGGTACTGGCGCATCGGCGCGGTGAGTTGCGGGATTCTGATTGCCGGATTCGCGCAAGTCCTCTTCCTGCTCCCGACGCTCCGACGCGAAGGCTACCGCTTAACCTTCGCCTTCGGCTCGTGGCGCGCTTCCGAGAACGTCCGCCGAGTCCTGCTCCAGATGGGTCCGGCATCCCTGGGCATCGCGCTCGCCCAAATCAACATCTGCCTCGATGGCTGGCTCGCCTTCTACGGCGCACCTTGGGCACCCTCCGCGCTGGAGTATGCCGACCGCATTATCTACTTACCGCTCGGGCTTTTCGGGACGGCGTTTGCCACCGTCCTCCTGCCGACGTATAGCAAGCAGAACGTGGCGGGCGACACCGCCGGTATGCTCGCTTCCCTCTCCGGGGCGTTGCGCAACCTCTTGGTGCTGACCGCGCCCATGGCAATCGGCTTGATGGTGCTCGCTGCGCCCATCGTCTCCCTCCTCTACGAGCGCGGCGCGTTCGACGCACAGTCGACGCTCTGGACGGCTCGGGCGGTCTTTGCCTACGCGCCGGGGATCCTCGTCTTTGCGACGAATAAGGTCGTCGCGCCGATCTTCTACGCGCAGAAGGACATCCGCACCCCTGTGAAGGTTGGGGCGTTTTGCGTGCTGGCGAACTTCGCGTGCAACGTCCTCTCCATTCTGATCCTGCCCGAGGGCTGGCGACACGTCGGCATCGCCACGTCAACCGTCCTTTCCTCCTTGCTCAACACGGCGATCCTGTTCCGGATTCTGGCGCGGCGCAACCTCTGCCCGGAGTGGCGTCCGCTCCTCGAGACCTGCTGGCGCGTCTTGCTGGCCGCTGGGCTAATGGGAGCCTGCGTCCTTGGCTGTACCCACTTCCTCCCTGCGCACTGGCTAACCACCCTTCTCGCCATCGCCGTGGGCGGTTGCTCCTATCTTATATTTATAACGCTCCTTGCCCGCGACGCCCTAACCGAACTC
>CAVDHG010000155.1:0-4395 GCA_963608725.1 Agathobacter rectalis
GTTAAAAGAAGTTGGGGGAGCGGGGGGAGGGAGGGGTTTGGTACACTGGAGGGATGAAAGCGTTTATACCTCTTCTTCTCCTGCTTGCGGGGTTCGCGTTGGGCGGATGCGTCAATCAGAGTATTGCCGCACGGCGGTCGGACATTCCGTGGAATCAGCCCAGTCGCTCCGAAGCCACGGCAGCACTCCCGCTCTCCCTGTCAGACGGTTATGACGACTGAACGCGATAATTCGTTCCTCCGCACGGCGTTGGAGCTTGCCCGCAAGTACGAGGGGCAGACGTCGCCCAATCCGCCCGTGGGGGCACTGTGCGTGGATGCTTCGGGCGAGATAATCGGTTCCGGGGCGCACCAAAAAGCCGGAACGCCACACGCCGAAGTCCATGCGCTCTCCTCCTGCACACGCGAAGCGGCGGGTTCGACACTCTACGTTACGCTGGAGCCTTGCTCCACAACGGGGCGCACGCCTCCCTGTTGCGAGCGTATCATCCACGACCGCCTTAAGCGCGTAGTCATCGGGTGTATCGACCCCAATCCCCGGCACGCCGGGCGAGCGGTGGAGCGGTTGCGTTCGGCAGGGATCCAGGTGGACATCGCGGAAGGCGACATCGCCACGGCGTGCCAGGAATTCATCGCCCCCTTCGCCAAAGCCATCACGACCTCCCTCCCCTTTCTCCAACTCAAGCTCGCCATGACGCTCGATGGGTACCTCGCCGACGCGCACGGCTCTTCGCGTTGGATCAGTGGCGAGGAGGCGCGGTTGTGGACGCAACACCTCCGCACGAAAGTGGACGCAGTCATGGTTGGCTCCGGCACCGTTCGCGCCGACCACCCTTCGCTCCAACCGCACTTGCCCGACGCCCCGCTAAAACGGCGTATCCTCGTCAACCGAGTTGCGCCCATCGATTCGGCGGACATTGATGCGCACACGTGGATCGCCACCCGCGACTTGGGGTATGACGGCAAGGACCTTCATGCCCTCCTGCGCACCATCTGCGCTCGTGGCGTCAATCACATTCTCTGCGAGGGCGGGGGACGTCTTGCCGGAGCTTTACTGGAGGCGGGGCTGGTCGACGAGCTTGACCTCATTTACGCGCCCAAGATTTTGGGTGACCCCAACGGCGTGCGTGCGCTCCCCATCACGCCACGCGTCCTTGCCGAGGCGGAGCCTTTAACCCTCATTGAGCGGTGCGCCCTCGGTGAAGACACGCTCCTGCGGTTGAAGCCCCAGCGCAAGGCATCCTTATAAAGCAAAAGCCACGCCCACCCGGAGGGCAGACGTGGCTTTGAGGCGCAGGCGCAGTTTAGTAATGCGGGGGAGGCACTTCCTCGGAGAGGGGGCGTATCAGCCCGGACGCGTCATGCCGAGCCTCGTGCGCCAAGATGCGCCGTTGGAGCGATTCGTTCTCGCGATTCAGGCGCAGGAGCTCGGCGTTGAAGTCGTCCATCAATCGCTCCTGACGGGCGAAGAGCTCTTCAAGCTCCACCACGCGCTTTTCCAAATCTTCAAGCGTCATGCTCTACGCACTCCTCAAACCAAGTGGCACGCCTCTCGCCCGTGCCGAGCAATTCCAAATGTAGGCGAAAGCGATGGGGCACCTCGGCGTCGAGGACGCGTTGGGCGCGTTCGGGCCACTCGATCGCCATCCGCGCCCTAGCCTCCAAGGCGTCCTCAAGACCCAGGTCGTAAAGTCCTTCGGGCGAGGCAAGGCGGTAGAGATCGAAGTGGACGAGCTTCCCGCCGTCGGGCAAGGGGTATTCGTTGGCAAGGGTAAAGGTGGGGCTCGTAACGGTGCGCGTGATTCCCCATGCGCGAGCCAGAGCTTGGACGAAGGTCGTCTTCCCGGCACCCAGGTCGCCAGTTAAAAGCAAGACGGCTCCCGGCGCGAGGCGAGGAGCCATCTCGTTAGCAAGGGAAAGCGTATCGCCCGGCGTCCGCAAGAGGCGAACGTCGCGGGGCGTTTTACATAACGCGCTCAACCGTGATTTCCGGGTCAATCTCTTCGCGCAGGACGCGCTCAATGCCACTCTTCAGGGTCATCATCGCGTGCGGGCAGCACCCACAGGCTCCGCGCAGGCGCAGATGCACCGTCTTCCCCTCGATGTCGATGAGTTCCAAGTCCCCGCCGTCTGCCTGCAACATCCCGCGCAGGTCGTCCAGCTTCTTGGTGATGCGCTCGTTCAATTCATTCATGATTCAAGTCCTTTCGCTTAAAGTAAGTATACCACAGCCTCGCGGGCACCGTCATGCCGACCACTCGCCCGTGCCCTCCTCTTCGGGAAGTGGCAGATGCGCGTTTGGCGTGCCCTCCGGGACGGCATCCAAGAGGAGTTCGCCGAAGAGTTCGTCCTGCCGCACGTCCACATGGCGCAAGCGAATCAGCTCCAGCAACGCCACGAAGGTAACGATGATCTCCCCTTTCGGAGCTTCCGGAGGAAAGAGTTCGGAGAAGGCGAGGGGTTTGCCGGGTTCTATCCGGCGGAGCACCATGCGCATCTTCTCAGGCACCGACCACCGTTGCATCTTGAGATGTCCGAAGGAGACGGTCTCTTGCGAACGCTCCAGCACACGCCGGAACGCCTCCAACAAGTCCGAGGCACCCAGGTCGCCCAGCTTTTGCGAGAGGACGTCCTCAGGCGCTTCCGGGGGGCAATCGGTTACCCCGCCTCGGGGATAGGTGGCAGAACGCAGAAACTCAAGGAGCGAAAAGCGATCGGCGGCGTCTTTGAAACGTTTGTATTCCACCAGCTGGCGCACCAGATCCAGACGCGGGTCCAACGCCTCGGCGTCCTCCTCTTCCCCCTCGGCGCGGTCATCCTTCGGCAGGAGCATACGGCTCTTAATCACCATGAGCGTTGCCGCCATCACGGCGAACTCCCCGGCGACGTTGATGTCCAGATTGCGCATCCGCTCGAGGTAGGCTAGGTATTGGCTCGTAATGCGTCCGATCGGGATGTCGTAGATATCCACCTCCTCCTTGCGAATGAGGTGAAGCAGCAGATCCAGAGGTCCCTCGAACGCTTCGAGATCAACCTTGTAGTCGTCAAAGAGCGGGAGCGTGGCGTCCATGGGAGGTGCCGTGCGGGGACGGAGCCGTTAGTCAAGCCCGACGGCTCGGCGTGCCAAAGCCAAGGTCTTACGCGCTTCCTTCCGCGCCTTCTCAGCCCCGGCTTGGAGGATGGACTCCACCTCTTCCGGATGCGCGGCAAGCTCGGCACGCCTTGCGCGGAAGGGCTCCAACGTGCGCTGGCTGATTTCGAAGAGTGCCTTCTTGGCGTGTCCGTACCCGTAGCCTCCGCGCAGGTAGTTTTCGCGCATTGCCGCGCACTCCTCGGGCGTCGCGAAAAGCCGATACAGGGCAAAGACGCGGCAAGCGTCGGGATCCTTCGGGTCCTCCAACGGCGTCGAGTCGGTGGCGATGCGCATAATCTTCGCCTTGACGTCCTTGGCGTCCTCAAAGAGCCCAATCGTGTTGTGGTAGCTCTTCGACATCTTCTGCCCATCCAAGCCGGGGATGACGGCAACCGCCTCCGAGATGAGAGGCTCGGGCATCTTGAAGACTTCAACACCGAAAGTCTGGTTGAACTTCGCAGCAATATCACGCGTAACTTCCACGTGTTGCTTCTGGTCACGCCCCACGGGAACGACGTCGCTCCCGTAGGCAAGGATGTCCGCTGCCATCAGCACAGGGTACGCGAAGAGCCCGTGGCTGGCAGGAAGTCCCCGCGCCAGTTTGTCCTTGTAGGAATGGCAACGCTCCAGGAGCCCCATCGGCGTTACCACGGAGAGGAGCCACGCCAGCTCGTGCAGTTCGGGCACATCGGCTTGACGGAAAAGGCACGCCTTCTGCGGGTCGAGTCCGCACGCCAAGAAGTCCAAAATCACATCTTGCGACGCCTGACGAAGCGCATCGGCGTCGTGCACCGTCGTCAGCGCATGGTATTGGGCAACGAAGACAAAGACCTCTCCCTTGTCCTGCAAATCGATAATGGGCTTCATCGCCCCGAAGTAGTTCCCCCAATGCAATTTACCTGAGGGCTGAATCCCTGTGAGAATGCGCATAGTAACTCCGAAATAAACGAGTTACGCTAGTGTACCAAACCCCCCTCTCCCGCTCAATGCTCGCAACCGAGTTCGGGGGAAACAAGAGGCGGAGACGGGGCGAACTAGAGGCTACCACTCCCCAATCTCGGTTCAACCACCCCCGAAAAAGGGATCATAATCCCCCCCTCCCCGCCCCTAAACTATAAACCTTTCGACACATCCCTTTCCCCTGTAAGACCTTATCCCGAAAAATGCTCAAATCGCCCGACGAAAAATCAAGGACTTATGCAAAACCGCCGGAGGGCGTGCCAAAAAATGCCCCGCAACCGACTTCAGGGGAAACGCGAGGCG
>CAVDHG010000156.1:0-4382 GCA_963608725.1 Agathobacter rectalis
GAGAGACCCCGAACTCGGTTGCGGGGGAGGTGGAGTTTGGTTCGGGGGAGGTGGAGTTTGGTTCGGGGAAGGCGGGGGGTGGCTGGCTTTTGGTATTATGGAAGGTCTATGTGGCGATATATTCGCAGACGCTTGCTTGAAATGATTCCGACGACCCTGGGGGTGCTCGTCCTCTCCTTTATACTCTTCTACGTGGTGGGAGGTTCCCCGGCGCAGACCGTTTTGGGTCAGCACGCCTCGCAACAGGCAATCGCCTCCTTCGACGAAGCCAATGGCTACGACCTCCCGCTCTTTTTCGGCAGGTGGGCGAAGATGGACGCGGTGCGCAACGGGACGGACGGTCAGCCTGAACTCGCCTTCCCCCTCGCTTCCGGCACCTACTCCCTCCCGGGCGCGAAGACGCTCATCTTGCGCGAAAACGCCACCGGAACGCTCCGGCGCGTCTCGGGAAAGACAGAGGTCGAAGTCCCGGCGGGGTGGACACTGACCGAAGGAAAAGGGGTTACGCAGGTGCTCCGCAAGACGCGGGGCTGGCTGGACTCGCAGTTCTTCCGGTATTTGAATGGGTTGATTCATCTGGATCTGGGAATGTCGCTCGAGACGAAACAGCCGGTGCTGGAGGTGCTCAAGCAGGGGATTTTGCCGACGCTGTCGCTCTCCGTGCCGATTCTGGTGTTCGGGACGGTGCTGGGCGTCCTGCTCGGGTTGCTCTGCGCGGCGGCGCAGGGGGGAGTGCTCGACCGCGGCGTGCTGGCGGTTTCGACGCTTCTCATGAGCATTAACTACGTGGTTTGGATTTTGCTCGGGCAGTTTTTGTTGGGCTTCAAGTGGGGGCTCTTCCCGATCTGGGGCTATGAGAGCGCGTATTACTTGGTGCTCCCGGTGATTATCGGGGTGGTGAGCAGTTTGGGTTCGGACGTGCGCTTCTATCGGGCGGCGATTCTGGACGAAGTGTACAAGCCCTACGTGCGGACGGCGCGGGCGAAGGGATTGAGCGCGGCGCGGATTCTCTTTGGGCACGTCCTGCGCAATTCACTCATTCCTATTATTACTTACGTCTCGATCTCCATCCCGTATCTCTTCACGGGCAGTCTGCTCTTGGAAAGTTTCTTCGGCATCCCCGGCTTGGGGAGCGTCTCCATCAACGCGATTAACTCCGCGGATCTCTCCGTGGTGCGGGCGGTGGTGGTCTTCGGCGCGCTCATTTATCAAGGCGTCAACCTGGTTACAGACGTGGCGTACGGTTGGCTCGACCCACGTGTGAGGATGGCGCAATGAGTGCAACCGCTCCGGATCGGGAAGAAGGCGCGGTGGCGTTGCGTGCGCCCTCGGCTTGGCAGAGACTGTGGTCGGATTGGGGGACGCGTTGTTGCATCGTCGCGATCGCGATCTACACGCTGGTCGCGCTCTACGGCGAAGGCGTTTACCGTTACTACAAGGGCGCGTTGTGGGAAGGGGCTCCGGCTTGCCTCACGTGGAGCGCGGAGCGCACGCCTCCTTATAATACGCTCCACATGGAGAGCCGGTACGTCCCGCCCCTCACGCAAGTGGTCTGGCAGGAGACGACCGCGCCGGACGGCTCGGTCATCCCCGCGCAACGGCACCGCTATTGGCTCGGCTCCGACAACCTCGGGCGCGACGTGCTGCAACGGCTGGTGCAAGGGGCGCGAATCGCCTTTCACGTGGGCATCATTACTTCGCTCATCGCGATTCCGCTGGGCGTGCTCCTGGGCTGTCTGGGCGGTTACTTCGGCGGGAAGACGGATAGCGCGGTGGTTTGGCTCTGCGCAACGGTTTCGGCTATGCCCGGACTCCTCTTCATCCTTGCCATCGCGCTGATTGCGGGGAAGGGATTGTTCGGGATTTACTTGGGGATTGGCTTGACCACGTGGGTGAGCGTCTGCCGGAACGTTCGAGCGGAAGTCATTAAGCATCGCGACCGCGCTTACGTTCAGGCGGCGCGGGTGTTGGGGTATTCGCACGGGCGAATCCTCTTCCGGCACATCCTGCCCAACGTTATGCACATTGTTCTCATCGCCTTCTCCATCCGCTTCCCGGCAAGCGTGGCGACGGAGGTTTTCATTTCGTTTCTGGGGATCGGCGTGCAGGGTGAGCCGTCGTGGGGCATTATGATTAACAATGCGCGGGTGCGCCTGTGGCAGGGGATCTGGTGGGAGCTGACCTTCGTCTCGCTCGCGATCTTCCTGCTCGTGCTTGTCTTTAACCGCCTCGCCGATGCGTTGCGCGATGTCTACGACCCCGCCCTGCGGAATCGATGAAACGCGCCGCGGGTAAAAGGAAGAAGCGCGGGGGTGCCGCTTCGGCGTCGAAACCCTCCGCTTTTGGGAGCATCTTTGGGTTGCTCCCGCTTCTCGTTGTCGGGGCGCAAGTCTTCCCCGTGATCATGACGCGCCTGGCGAACGATGAGAACGTTACCGGTGCATTCCTCGCTCCACTCGCGTGTTGGTTAGGAATTTACCTCTTGGCTCTCTGGTGGTCGCGCCCGAGCCTTTTCGCGGGGGATCGTCTTTTCGTGTGGCTCACGATGACCTTGCTCGGGCTGGGGATTGGCGAGCAGATGCGCCTCGGCACGTGGGTGGAAACGTGGACAATCTATCAAGCCTATGCGCCCCTTCTCCTCGGGGCGGGGAGCTTCCTCTTCGCGCTGCGCTTCCTCTCCGCCGAGCGCGTGGAAACTCTCTTGGGGCGACTTTACTGGGTGCTCTGGCTCGGCGCGTTGGCGACCTTGGCGGTGTTGCTCGTCTTCGGGCGTTCCTACCGCGGGGGACTCTTCCTCCCGGGGCAAGTAAACCCCACCGAACTCGTCAAGCTCTTCTTAGTCGCCTTTAGTGCCGTCTGGATTCCGAAGCACGCGCAGGAACTCTCCCGGACGCTTTGCGGGTTTCCCTTTCCGCCCTTGCGCACGGCTCTTGCGCTCGGTGCCGTTTGGGGGATTCCGCTTCTCGGCGTTATCGCCGTTCGCGACCTCGGGTTGGTGCTCATCCTCTGCCTGACGCTTATGCTCATGCTCGCCTTTGCCACGCGCCGGGCAGGCTGGCTCGTGGCGGGTGTGGCTCTGGCGGGACTTGCCGGGTGGGCGGTGCGGTTCGTCTCGGCGCACGCAGCGCGGCGGTTCGCCGTGTGGCTCGACCCCTTCCGCGACCCGACTGGAAGCGGTTGGCAGATTGGGCAGAGTTTGTGTGCGCAGTTCGCCGGGGGGCTGTGGGGCACTGGCATCGGCGAGGGAACCCCCGGAGCCGTGCCGATCGTTACGAGCGACTTCGTCTATGCCGCCATTGCCGAGGAGTGGGGACTCATTGGGTGCCTCGTCCTGCTCGGGCTTTACTGGCTCTGGATTGGGCGCATGGCAAGAGCCGGTGCGCCAGTCTCCGCTTCGCGGTGCACGCCGGGGGCGCTGCTGGGAGTCGGGGTCGCTTCGTGGCTGGGCGTTCAGATTGTCCTGAATATCGGAGGCGTAACCAAAGCCCTCCCCATGACGGGGATTACGCTCCCGCTCCTCTCGCAAGGCGGGTTCTCGCTCCTGGTTGTCCTTGCCTCGTGTGGGTTGCTCTCGGCTCTCGGAAAACGCACCGCCTAGCCCAGCGCAAAATCTGAAAGCCTCTCTTTTTGTTATTCTAACGCCACGCATGGGGTTAGCCCATGCACCCATCTTTGCGCTTTGCGCATAACAGTTGCTCCTATCGGAACCTGAGAAACTCCAAATTGTCCGAGCAAGTGTTAGGCAAGGTGCGCCGTTCCGGCGCGCCTTTCTTGCACGTATTCGGACAAGGCAGTCTCAGGGCCTCGATAGAAGTGCGTGAGAGAAAGGCGTGCTTTTATGTTTAGACCCCGAGTTGACGTCCTTGCCGATGCCGTCAAGCCCTCGTTGCGACTCTTTGAGCGCACCGTCCTTGTCTTCCCCGTCGCCGTTACGCTCCTCGTGGGGGTGGCGTTCCTCCTCGGCGGACGCGTCATGGCGTGGCAGTGGTGGAGCGCGGTAGGTGGTACGTTGCTCTTTACGCTCCTTACGCGGACAGCCTCCATGCGCCAAAGGCTCACCGCCTGCGCACTCTTCCTGTTCCTGCTCGCCGGGATCTGGTGGTTCGCGGGGACGCGCATTCACGGTAACTGGGTCGATAATATCGCCTACCATCTCCCGGCGACACGTCTCTTAATTGCCGGCTGGAACCCCGTGTATGCCAGTACGCCGGAAGCCCTCACGCAGAGTATGCCTGTCGACCTGCCGGAGATGTGGCACTGGCACGTCCTCTTTCTCGCCAAGAGCGTCTGGTACTTTAACGCCGCGGCGTATACGTTCACGCACGCACCGTTCAACCTGTTGTTCCCTCTTTTTCCGTTTCTCTTTATCGCCATGTGTGGGC
>CAVDHG010000157.1:0-4327 GCA_963608725.1 Agathobacter rectalis
GGGGGGGGGGGGGGGGGGGGGGGGGAGGGGGGTGGGGGGGGGGGGGGGGTGAGGAGGGCGTCGAGGATGGGTTGGGGGGTGGAGGTGGTAGCGTAGAGGGAGTAGGAGTAGCCGTTGGAGCTGAAGGTGAGAACCCAGGCGTTCGGGTTGGGGGCGGACGCGGTTGGGCGAGCGCAGGTAAACGTTACGCCCGAACGCACAAAGGTCGTCCTGCGGTCGAAACCGTAGACGCCCGAAATGTTCTTCCCCTCCCCAAGCTCCTTCCGTAAGGTGATTTCAGCTTCGTTGAAACGGTAGACGGCTTCCAGCATGGGGGTCTTACCCGTCAGGACGCCGAAGTGGACAGCTCGGCACCGCCCATCCACCACCTCCGGAACGCCCAGCTTAAAGCCCGCACGCTTCTCTGCCTCCGCCAACGTATCCACCCACACCCACGGATTGGGCATACCGATAAGCACCTCCGACTCGGGTTCGGGGGCGGGAGTCGACGTTGCGCATCCGCCAAAGGCAAGCGCGGTCAAAACGCAGAGTCCGAGGATTGCAGGGGTCTTCATGGCGTCCTCCTATCGGGCAAGGTCGTTCAAGGTTTCCTCCGCGGCGGAGAGGATGAGGGCGAGGTCGGCATCGCTATGCGCAGCGGAGAGGAAGCACACCTCGAATTGCGAGGGCTCGAGGTAGACCCCGCGAGCGAGCATGCCGTGGAAGAAGCGGGCGTAGAGGGAGGAATCGCAGGTGCGGACGTCCGCCAAGTTGCGGAGCGGGAGGCGGTCGGTGGCAAAGGGCGTGAAGATCGTCCGGTGGCTCTGGATGCGCAGGGGCACGCCGAGCTTCTGCGCCAAGGCGTTCACGCCGCGCTGCAACTTGTCCACGCGCTCGGCGATCGCCGGATAGGGGTTCTCGCGTTCCAGGCGGTGGAGCACTTCGAGGGCAGCGGCAACGGCGACCGGGTTGCCCGAGAGCGTCCCGGCTTGGTAGACGCGCCCGGTCGGTGCGAGGGCGTCCATGATTTCGCCCCGTGCGCCAAAGGCAGCGAGCGGGAATCCGCCCCCGATGACCTTGCCCATTGTGACGATGTCCGGCTCGATTCCCGCTTCCTCGCTCCACAGCCCAAGGCGGAAACGGAAGGCGTTGATGACTTCGTCGCAGATGAGGAGGGCGCCGTCGGCGTGGGCGAGGGCTTGGACGGCTTGGAGGTAGCCGGGCGCGGGCGGGACGCACCCCATGTTCCCGGCGACGGGTTCAAGCAGGAAGGCAGCGATGCGCCCGGGGTGCTGCTCGAAGGCGCGTTGGACGGCTTCGACGTCGTTGTACGGGATGACCAACGTGTCGCACGCCACCTCCTTCGGGACGCCGGCACTGGCGACCTGCGCGCCGTCGCCCGCGGTAAGGAAGCCGCTTCCGGCGGAGACGAGCAGGCTATCGCTGTGCCCATGGTAGCAGCCCTCGCACTTGAGGATGAGGTCGCGCCCCGTAAAGCCCCGCGCTAACCGCACCGCTGCCATAACCGCCTCGGTGCCAGAGTTGACCAGGCGCACGCGCTCAATCCACGGCACGTGTCCAACCAGCCACTCCGCCAACTCCACCTCGCCGGGCGTGGCGATCCCAAAGGTCGTCCCGCGCTCCGCGGCGCGAGCGACGGCTTCCGTAACGCCCGGGTCGGCGTGCCCCAGGATCATCGCGCCCCACGAGCAACAGCAGTCCACGCACTCGCGTCCGTCGGCTAAGGTGATGCGCGAACCCTTGCCGGAGGCGACGAAAATCGGCGTCCCGCCCACGGCGTTGAAGGCTCGGACAGGGGAATTGACGCCACCGGGGATCACCCGCAGGGCACGCGCATAGAGGTCTTCGTGGGAGGTCATGGTTTCTGCCTTACAATCTGCTTAAGGGCGTGGAGAAGTCGAGAAGCCCGTCGAGCCGAACCCGCCAGCTCCGCGCTCCGTTTCGTCCGCCACCGCGCCCTCGGCAACGTTCACCCGAAGCACGGGCGCGACAACCAACTGCGCGATGCGCATTCCGGGCGTGATGGCGAAGGGCTCCTGCCCTAAGTTAATGAGGAGAATCTTGAGTTCGCCCCGGTAGCCGGCATCGATCGTCCCGGGCGCGTTCAGCACGGTAACCCCATGCTTGAGCGCCAAGCCACTACGCGGGCGGACTTGCCCCTCCGTGCCCGCAGGCAGGCGCATCTTGAGACCGGTGGCAACGGCGCGACGCTCCCCGGGAGCGAGCGTGCACGCTTCGTCGGCGGCGATGTCCAGCCCGGCGTCATCGGCGTGCGCATAGGCGGGGAGCTGGGCGGTGGCGGTGAGGCGTTCGAAGGTGAGCGTGAGAGCGGGCATGGCGAAAACTAGAAAAGGACGGTTGTGTAATGACGGTCGAATGCGCCTTCAATGCGGTCGCGCTCCGCCTCGGAGAGGGGGCAACCGGAGAGGTTAAGCACCTTGAGCGATTGCCAGCCCTTGAGGTCTTGCGGGAGCGACGTTACCCCTGTGCGCGAGAGGTCGAGGAAGGTCAAGCCCGCGCCGAGATCCTCCGGAACCGCCTTCAACGGATTCCCGGCAAGGACAAGATGCTTCAACGCCTTCGGTTTACGCGGAGCCTCGGTGAGGCGGTTGTCCGCGAGGTAGAGACGCTCGAGCGTTTCGGGCAGGGCGGGGAGGGAGGAGAGCCGGTTGCCGTTGAGCCGGAGCCAGCGAAGCGGGAGCGCGTCCAACGCCGGCAACTCCGCGAGCAAATTGCGGTCGAGGTTCAGATAGCGCAGGCGCGTCCACTGCGCGGTCGAGCGAGGCAGGGCAACGAGTCGATTGTCCGCCAACCACAGCCTCTGCACGCCCGCGGGCACGAACTGCTCCGGAAGCGCGGGCAGGGCGTTGTCGGAGAGATTGAGGTCGCGCACGCTCTCGGGGATGCGCACCTTAAAGACCTTGACCGCGCCCACGCCCCGCAGATGCAGAGCCTGAAGCTTCGACGAGAGCGCGGGGATTTCCGCCTGCGTGCCCTCCACCATCACCGTTTCGGGAGCCTCCGCCTTCTTGCACCCGGCAAGAGCCGCGAGCACGCCCAAGCCCAACACCGCGCCGCACCGCATCAAGCGTCCCATTGCGCAATCTCCCCGCAAAGGAGGGGCACAACGCCCTCCGGCGTCTCCAAGAGGAGCGCACCATCGTCTCGAATCCCACGCGCCACGCCCGTGAGCACCTCGCGCCCCGGCTTGACGGTTATCGTCTTCCCGCGCTTGCAGTCGAGCGCGTCGAGTTCGCCCCGCAACGCTCCCAGCCCGCCGGTCGTCCACCGGTCATACGCGCCTTCGAAGACTTCGCAAAAGTGCGCCAGCAAATCCAACCGGTCAACCGCGCCCGCCAGCCCAACCGCTCGGTGCGCCAGCTCCTCGGGTGCGTGCCCAACGTTGACGCCCACCCCCACCACGATGCCTTCGATGCCCTTCGCGGAGGTTTGCGCCTCGCAGAGAATCCCGCAGACCTTCCGCTCGTTGAGGAGGATGTCGTTCGGCCACTTGAGCCCGGCATCCGTAAAGCCCTGCGCACGCAACGCCTGCGCCATCGCCACGCCCGCGACGAGTGGAAGCGTCGCCGCCGTCTCTGCCGGCAAGCGCGGACGCGCCAGGAGCGAAAAGAGCAGTCCTTGCCCCGGCTCCGATTGCCACGAACGCCCCAGACGCCCCCGCCCCGCCGTCTGACGCTCCGCCACAACGAGTTCTCCCTCCCCGGCTCCCGCTTCCGCCAGGGCGAGCAAGACGTCGTTCGTGCTCGCGCATTCCTCGATCATGTGCACCGCTCTGCCGAAACGCGCCGTCCGCAACTTCGCCCCGAAGGCGCGTTCCTTCAACCACGCCACTAGCCCCCGATCCGCCGCGGCGAAGTCGAGTTGCCACAGGGCGTCGGGCGCGAGCCAAACCGCTTTCTCGTGTTCCCGAAGCTCGGGCGACCCCGCCTCCAACGTGCAGAGGATGCCGTGGAGGGTGATGGCGAACTCCGGATAGACGTGCTCGACCGTTGGACCATCCGCCCGTGCGCAGACCTGGATGCCCAACTCCTCGCGGACTTCGCGCTCGGCGGCTTGGGCGGGCGTCTCGCCTGGTTCGATTTTGCCTCCGGGGAACTCCCACTTGTGCGCCGTAGACGCGAAACGCGACTCCCCCCTGCGGACGCAATAGACTTCGCCCGCCGCATTGACAATCATTGCCGCCGCCACATTTAAGCGCATCATCCTACAAAGTATAACACATCCCCCTGCCACCTCTCCCCCCGCAACCGGGATCGGGGAGTCTCCGCACCGCGTTTACCCCAATCTCGGTGCGGACAGACCCTAA
>CAVDHG010000158.1:0-4321 GCA_963608725.1 Agathobacter rectalis
CTCCGCACCGCGATCGGGTCAATCTCGGTGCGGACAGACCCTAAACTCGGTTGCGAGGCAAAATGGGGGATAACCGAGTTTGGGTGAAACGCGAGGCGGAGACGACCCAAACTAGAGGCTACCTCTCCCTAATCTCGGTTCAACCGCTCCTCCCCCTGCCCCCTTTCACCCCCGCCTCTGTGCGGGGCTTTTTTGTACCTGTAACCGAGTTCATCCCAAACGCGGGGCGGACACGACCCAAACGCGAGGCGGACGGAGGTCGAACGCGGTGCGGAGACCCCGGTTTTACCCCTCTTTTACATTTTTGTAAAAGACCTCCTTTCCCACCCCCTTGAACCGAGATTGGGGTCTGTCCGCACCGCGATCGGGTCAATCTCGGTGCGGAGACTCCCCGATCGCGGTTGCGGGGGGTGGGAAGGTTTAGGGGGAAGCGTGGTATAATAGAGGAGATGGGTGCGCATGGTGGCGTATCCGGAAATGGGTTGTTGCAGGAGAAGGTATGGCTCGAAGTAACGAACAACAAAACCAAAAGGGTGAAGACGGCATCCCCGATGCCTCCACGCTCTTTTGTGCGGGGGGCGGGAAGGGAAAGCGCAAGCGTGGGAAAAGGGCGTGGCGGAGTTGGCGTCGCCCAGGGTGGATAGGCGCGTTGGCGGTTGTCTTCCTGCTGGCAGGCGGAAACTGGTTCGCGCATCTGCCCACCGATCAACGCGCCGAGTTCGGCGAGTTCGAAGCGACACTCGAAGCGTTGGGCGCGCTCACGGCAGACGGCACAGACTCCATCGGCTTAACCGGGCACGACGTCTACATCCCCTTCTCCGCGCCGCTCAACGAGAAGTGTCCGCTCCCCTTCGGTATCCCGGAAGTGGTCGACACCTCGAAGGCTCCGTCGGACATCCGCGTGCTCCGTCGGCAGGGCTACTGGGCGGGCTTCTCGCCGTCGCTGGGGTATCCGGTGTGGTCGGCTTACGCGTTGCCCGCGGAGAAGGTCCTAGAGTACCCGCCGGCGCGTCCGCCCTTTGCGCAGGATCGCGAGGTGCCCGGTTCGCCCGCGCCGGATGCGTACACGGGGAGCGGTTACGACCGCGGACACCTCGCGCCGAACTACGCCATCGCCACGCGGTATGGTCGCAAGGCGCAACGCGAAACCTTCCTCATGACGAACATTGCCCCGCAGAAGCCGAAGCTCAACCGCGGACCGTGGCGAATGTTGGAGCAACGGGTGGCGGACGACCTCTCGGGGATCGGCGACACGCTCTGGGTGCTCGTCTGCGCGGTGCCGGACCAGGCGGGCGCGACGTTGCGCAAGGGGAGCGTCCGGGTGCCGAAGGGGTTTGCGATGATTATCGCGGCGGTGCATCAGAGGCGTCTGCGCGTGATCGGGGTATACATGCCGCAGGGGACGGCGGATACCAAACGCCCGCGCTACTGCTTCCGTTCGGTGCGTGCGCTAGAGGAGTTGACGGGTCTGAACTTCTTCCCCGCGCTGTCGCAGGAATCGCAAGACGTCTTAGAGATGCGCGAGGCGAACCGCTTTTGGGCTAAATGGGATCTTTTCTGAGAGGCAACGAATGCGCGAGCGTGTGGCAATTGGGTTCGATACGTCGCTCCGGTCGACGGGCGTGGGGATTGTGCAGAGCGTGGGGTCGCAACGCAAGGCATTGCACTACGCGCCCATCCACGTGCCGCAGGCGTGGGCGATGTCGCGGGCGTTGGCTTTTCTCAACGGCGAGATCGAGCGGCTCCTCGACACCTTTCAGCCCACGGAGGCGGCGTTGGAGGGCGTCTTCTACGCCAAGAACGCCAAGACCGCGATGATCCTCTGCCACGCCCGCGGGGTCGTGATACTCAACTGCGCCAAGCGCGGGATTCCGATCTGCGAATACTCGCCCTCCGAGATCAAACGCGCCGTTACCGGGATTGGCTCGGCGGAGAAGGCGCAAGTGCAGGCGATGGTCGCCCGTCTCCTCGCCCTCCCGCCCCCCATTCAGAACGACGCCGCTGACGCCCTCGCCATCGCCCTCGCGCACCTCAACCGCACTTCCGGCGTCCTTGCCCTCCAGCCCAAGACCCTTTAGGAGTCACGCCTATGCACCGTCTCCCGCGCCTGTTCCTTCCCGTCCTTCTCCTCGCCGGTCTGATGGCGGGGTGCCGTTCGCCCGTTTACACCCACGCGCCGGAGATGCTCGGCTTGCCCGATGCGCGAGTGGAGGTTACGCAAACCCAGGTCATCCTCTCGACCGATGACCATCGGGTGGTCTTCAACCGCGGGCAACGCCTCGCGACTCTCGACGGCGCGCAGTACTACCTTCACAAACCCGCCGGGATGAACGCGCTCGACGCCACCGACGCCTCGCTCCTGCGGGAAGCGCTGCTGCACCAAGTCCCCCTCGCGAAGCCGGCAACGGTGATGCTCGACGCTGGGCACGGGGGCAAGGATACCGGGTGCCGTTCCGGGCGCGTCTACGAGAAGGACATCACGCTGGCGATCGCGCTGGAGGTGAAGGCGGCGTTAGAGTCTGCCGGGTGCCGGGTGCTCCTGACGCGTGCCGACAACGCCACCACGCTCTCGCTCGATGATCGCGTGCGCCTCGCGAGCAGTCAGCCGATTGATGCCTTCGTGAGCATTCACGTGAATTCCGCGGCGAGACCGCAGGCGTGCGGGGTGGAGGTCTACACCCTCCCTGCGCCCGGATGCGACGGCACGGGGAAGGGCTCGCCCGCCCGCGGTCTCATGGTGGGGCAGAACGCGCTTCCGGTCTCGACGCGTCTGGCGGTGGCGGTCCAGCAATCCCTGATCCGGATGCCCGAAGCCCCCGCCGACCGAGGCGTCCGCCACGCGCACTACAAGGTGCTGCGCGATACGCCTGTGCCCGCAATCCTCATTGAGACCGGCTTCCTTACGAATCCCGAAGACGCCAAGCGTCTGACGAACCCCGCCCGGCGCAAAGAACTTGCCCTCGCGATTGCCCGCGGGATCGGCAAGGCGTTTGACTTCAACGTCCCCTAACGCCGAGCACACCTTTCCCCGAGACGCAAAGAGGCGGAGCGCGATGCGTGCTCCGCCTCTTGTGGTATCTAAGCTCCGGGGAGTTACTTCTCGGTTGACTCCGCACTCGGCGCAGAGGCGTCGGCGGTGGCGGAGGCGTTCCGCGCACTGTTGCCCGGCGCGAAGGCTTCGCGGTGCTCGAGCACCTTGGCTTTAATGCGCTCCAAGACGTCCGGGTTGTTGCGGAGGAACTCCGTGGCGGCGGCGGCACCCTGACCGATCTGCTCGCTATCGAAGCTGAGCCAGCTCCCGCGCTTGATGACGACGCCCGCGGCGATGGCGGCGTCGAGCACCGAGCCTTCCCAGGAGATGCCCCGGGAGTAAAGGATGTCGAATTCCGCTTCGGTGAAGGGGGGAGCGACTTTGTTCTTCACCACGTTGACCCGCGTCCGGTTCCCCAACGCCTTCCCCGCGCTGTCCTTTATCGTGGCGATGCGCGCAATCTTCATCCGCACCGAGGCGTAGAACTTCAGGGCGTTCCCGCCGGTGGTGGTTTCCGGACTTCCGAACATCACGCCGATCTTCATGCGGATTTGGTTGGTGAAGATGCAGAGCGTCTGCGTCTGGGAGAGGAGCCCGGTGAGCTTGCGCATGGCTTGCGACATCAACCGCGCCTGCGCCCCCATGTGGGAGTCGCCGATTTCGCCTTCCAGCTCGCTCTGCGGGACGAGTGCTGCCACGGAGTCGACGATGACCACGTCCACCGCCCCCGAGCGCACCAGTTGCTCGGTGATTTGCAACGCCTCCTCGCCGGAGTTCGGCTGCGAGAGGAGGAGGTTGTCGACGTCGACGCCGATGCGCTTGGCGTAGGCAATATCGAGCGCGTGCTCGGCGTCAATGAACGCCACGATGCCTCCCTGCTTCTGGGCGTTCGCGGCGATGTGCAGCGAGAGGGTGGTCTTACCCGAGGACTCGTTGCCGAAGATTTCGACGATGCGCCCGCGAGGCACCCCGCCCACGCCCAACGCCAGGTCGAGCGAGAAGGCTCCCGTTGAGATGACCGGGATGTCCTGCACCTCCACCTCGCCCATCTTCATGATCGACGACGCCCCGAACTCCTTCCGGATCTGATTGAGCACGGCGTTCAACTTGTCGTTCGCAACGGAGGATGCGGCTGTGGACTTCTTTTCTGCCATAAACTGACTTCCTTACTTAAAGCGGCGTACAACCTCCCCTCATGATACCAAAAATCCCCCACCCCCAAAACTCGGCTCGCGCTTTCTTTTTTCTTAACTCCTGCCAGACACACACACGCTCCACCCACCGAAAACC
>CAVDHG010000159.1:0-4307 GCA_963608725.1 Agathobacter rectalis
TACCTCGGTTATCTGCGCTATACGCCGTGGGTGGTGGGGATCTACGCGCTGGCGATCTGCTGTGGGTGCGGGTATATATTAAAGGCGGTGCGCGAGAGGAAGATGGGCGTGCGCGGGATGCTGGTGGGCTGCGCCACGGTTGTCCTCTTGGGGGGCGTGATCGTGCGGGAGGGACCCACGCTTCTGCGAGGCGCGGTGTTCCTGAATGGACAGCAGAGGCTCAACGATTACCTCGCCTCGCTGGCGTGTCCGCCCGAGACGCTCTTCGTGAAACAGGAGTTCGGACATCCGGAAGCGAGCCTGCGGTTGCTGACGCGCCAGGTGCCCCAACTCCGGGGCGCGGACGTGCAACTCCTACCTCCGGAACTGGAGCAGGCGTGGAAGTCCTCGGTGTGCTTGGAGTTCCAACTGCCTCCACGCGTCAACGGCGAAGAGGACGCTGTCGCGCAGATACAGAACCTCCCGGAGCGCAGGGAGCGGTGGGTGCATTACCCGCTCTTCATGGCGCGGGCATACGCGGTAACGCTCCCGAAACTGGTGTGGGCGCGGGTGAAGAGTCTGTTCTAGGTGGGCGGGGGACAGGGGAAATGTGCTACGATAATAGAATAAGTACGTGGAGGGCAAGGCTTGAAGAAGAATCGCGTTATACAATCTCCGGCTCCGGGTGATGCCCTCTTAAGGTGGGTGGGCGACGTCTTGGAGATTCAAGCCACGCGGGAGGGCGAGGGCGAAGGGCGGATGGTCGTGCGCACCAATCTGGGCGCGGTGGCTATCCACCGGGAAGAGGTCCTGCGCCACGTCAACGAGGGCGCGTTCGCCGAGCAGGGCGATGACTGGCACGATCTGCCGATGGACGCGGTTGCGCCCGGTGCGTGGCGAATCCGGATTCCGCTTTTGGAGGTGGGCGTCTTCGAAGCCAAGGTGGGCTTCCTGCCCGACACGCGCCCCGAACCGGAGTGGCCCGAGGGCGCGAACCTCACGATTAAGGTGGCTCCCGCGCACACCGCCGCAGGCAACTTGACCTACGCCGCGTTCGTTCGCCAGTTCGGCGAACACCTGCACGAGCCGAAAGCGAGCAACCCCCATCACCGCGCCGAGGCTTCCCTCGACGGCGCGCACTACACGGTCATCCCCCCGAGCGGCACCTTCCGGACGTTGATTCGCCACCTCGACCACATCCTCTGCGACCTCGGCTTCCGCAACCTCCTGCTCCTGCCCGTCCATCCCACGCCTACCACCTTCGCCCGCATGGGGCGGTTCGGCTCCCCCTTCGCAGGGCTGGACTTCCTCTCGATCGACCCGGCACTCGCGGAGTTCGACACCTCGGCAACGCCTCTCGACCAGTTCCGTGAGCTGGTGCGGGCAGTACACGTCCGGGGCGGTGCGCTCTTCATGGACTTGCCCGCCAACCACACCGGCTGGGCGGCAACCTTCCAGACCCATCACCCCGAGTGGTACAAGCGCAACGCCGATGGCTCCTTCCACTCGCCGGGCGCGTGGGGAACCACCTGGGAGGACCTCGTGGAGCTGGACTACGGTCAGCCCGCACTCCGGCGCGCCATCGCCGACGTCTTCCTCTACTGGTGCCGGCAGGGCGTGGACGGCTTCCGTTGCGACGCCGGGTACATGATCCCCAAGGCGGCGTGGGATGTCATCGTGGCACTCGTCCGGCGCGAATTCCCGGACACCGTATTCCTCCTCGAAGGACTCGGGGGCGCGATCGAAACCACCGCCGCCTTGATCGGTTCCTCGGGGCTAGACTGGGCGTACTCCGAAGTCTTTCAGACCTACGACCGCTCTGCCTTCGAGCAGATGCTCCCGGCAACCTTCGCCCTCTCCGAGAGTAGGGGCCCGCTCGTCCACTTCGCCGAGACGCACGACAATAACCGCCTCGCCGCCACCTCGGCGCGCTATGCCCTCCTACGCATCGCGCTCTCCGCCTTGCTCGCTCAGCAGGGCGCGTTCGGGATCACCGCGGGCGTGGAGTGGTTCGCCAAAGAGAAGATCGATGTCCACGGCTGTGGCGGACTCAACTGGGGCGCGGAGCCGAACGCCTGCTCGTGGCTTCGGCGTCTTACCACGCTCCTACGCATCCACCCGCTCTTTGGTGCGTCGACGGCGCAACGGATGGTGCAACAGGGCGGAGGCAACGTCCTCGCCGTCCTCCGTTCGCGAACCGGGGAGAAACCCCTGCTGATTCTGGCGAACCTGGATCTCCATGCCGAGCAAGTCGTCGCCTTTGCCCCCGAAGCCTTCGACTACGCCGAGGCAGTCGACCTCCTCAACGCCGAGAAGCTCTCCGTTACGCCCGCCGGGATGCGCTTGGAGCCGGGGCAGGTGCGCTGTCTCTCCGCTTCGCCCGAAGACCTCACGCGCCTCGACGAAGCTTGCCAGCTCCCGGGCGCGGTGCCGATGGATGCCTTGCGGACGCGTCAGTGGCGCGTCATGGCTCTGCAAACGCGCCTGTGGTTGGGCGATCAGGTGGCGAGCGACGCGGATTGGGACGCCTTGGCTTCCCGTTTCGCCCGCGACCCGATGGCGTTCTCGGCTGAGCTGGGCGGGCGTGGTGCACGCTTGATGCGCCTTGCCCTCCCCGCCGATCTCAAGCGCGAGTTGCCCGTCCCTCCGGGGATGCTCCTGCTCATTACTTCTCCCACGCCCTTCCGAGCGCAAGTGCGCGAAGCCGATGGCGTAACCGTGCGTTCCTGCGGGCAGTCCGTGGCGTTGGCGGATGGGAGCCATGCGCTCGTCCTGCCGCTTCGCAAGGTGCCCGACCTCCCGCAGTCCGCCCCGGCGCAAACCGAGCAACTCCGCCTCTACGCCGAGATCTACGACCCGCAAGCGCAGACCTGCGCCACCGGGAGCGTAACGCTCTGGGCGTTGGGCGGGGGCGACCAGGCTGGACTCGTCAAGCGGCGCTTCTCCCGAGCGGAAGTCGCGAGCCTTGGCTCGGCGCGTGCGCTCCTTACGAACGGCACCGGCGCGATGGCGCAAGTCCGCCTCAAGTGGGGCGAGATTGCCTCCCAGTACGATTGCCTTCTCGCCCTCAACCGCCACCCGCGTGTCCCCGACGACCGCCAGGTCTTCTTCACCCGCTGCCTCGGCTGGATCTTGTGCAACGGCTACAGCACGCCCCTCTCCATCGATAGTTTGGAGCATGTGGACATCGCGCCGGATGGTTCCGCCGTGGAGTGGCGTTTTATCGTGCCTTGCGGGATGGGACGTCGTGTGCCACTCACTGCGCGTATGGCACTGGAGCCGGGGAAGAACCGCGTGGCGATCCGCTTCCGTCGCGAGGCGAGTGCGTCGGTGCGCACCCCTGCCGTCTCCGTGGGCTTGGTGCTTCGCCCGGAGATCGAGTGGCGCAACTTCCATTGCAAGACAAAGGCTTACGCCGGAGCCGAGCAACTCTTCCCCAACGTCTTAGCCGATTCCGCCGACGGCTTCACCTTCACCCCCGAGCCGGGCGCGAAGCTCACCCTCCGGATGGCGGGCGCGGATTGGCACCGCGAGAGCGTCTGGAGATACAACGTCGCCCACCCCGAAGAGCAGGCACGCGGACAGGATGGAGCCGGCGACCTATGGAGTCCGGGCTGGCTTCACATTGAGCTATCGCAGGGCGACGAAGCGACCCTGATTGCTGGCGAAGCCCCCGCCCCCGGCGAGGAGCCTGCCTTCCCTGCCCTCGAAGCCCCCCTCCCCGCCGAACCCCTCCCCTTGCTCGACGCCATGCGCGAGGCGATTAAGAACTACATCGTCCGGCGAGACGCGCACAAGACCGCGATTGCCGGCTACCCCTGGTTCTTGGATTGGGGGCGCGACACCTTGATCTTCCTGCGGGGCGTTGCCGCCGCCGGGGATTGGGACACCGTGAAGGACTTGCTCCGGGAGTTCGGACGCTTCGAGAAGGGCGGGACGATCCCCAACATGATTCGCGGCGAGAACGACGCCAACCGCGAAACCGTCGATGCTCCCCTCTGGCTCGCCGTCGCTGCCGACGACGCCATCTCCGCCCTCGGTGCCAAAGCCGTCCTCTCGCTACAGTGCGGTTCGCGCACCCTCCGCGACGTCCTCCTCAGCATAGCCACCCACTACCTCCACGGCACCGAGAACGGCATCCACGCCGACCCCGCCACCGGGCTAATCTGGTCGCCCGCCCACTACACCTGGATGGACACCAACTACCCCGCCGGCACGCCCCGCATGGGCTACGCCGTCGAGGTGCAGGCTCTCTGGGTGCGCTTGCTCGACTTGCTCGGACGCGAAGTCTCGCCCGAATGGGCGCGTCTTGCCTCGCGGGTGCGCCG
>CAVDHG010000160.1:0-4304 GCA_963608725.1 Agathobacter rectalis
GGGGGGGGGGGGGGGGGGGGGGGGGGGGGTGGGGTTGGGGTAACCTCCGCTGCCTTCTCAAAGAGGCTCTTGGGCGCATAAGCATCGATGATCTTGCCGAGCAACTCAGCTTTGGGTTTGTACTTCGCCAAAGTAGAGGTTTCCGGAGCGTCCAAGATCGGCTTGAGGGCGAGTTTTGCCTCGGGCTTGTTGCCCTTCTGGCAGAGAATCCGCGCCTTCGCGCAAAGCACTTCAGCCGCAAGGAAGTGGACGGGCTGAGCCTGCGTATAGACCGGCTCCAAGGCGTTGACGGCTTCGAGTGCTTCGTCCAGACGCCCCAGGGCTTCAAGCGAGCAGATGCGCCCAACCTGCGCCACGCCTTCAAGCGGTTTGCCCTTGAGGGACTTCAGTGCCTTATCGTAGACCTGCAACGCGCCTTCGTAGTCGGCGGCGCTATAAAAGCTCCGCGCCTGATCCAACTGCGCGAGGGGGGCAGCATCCCCGCCACTGGAAGCAAGCGCGTCGAACTCCGCAGGCGGGTAGGAGAGAGCCAAGGTGGCGAGAGCTTCGCTCTTGTTCGCCTTGCGCTGCTCCGTCCAGAAGTAGATTGCCCCGGCAACGAGGACGATTCCCACCACGTAGGCGAGCACCTTCATGCCGTGATCCTGCCACCAGTAGACCACCGGGAGGAGCTCTTCGGGGACGCGGGAGACGTCTTTCAGATTCGGAAGATTCTTGTTTGCCATGGGGAGATCTCCAGTTGGGCGCGCCTTAGGCTTTCACGCGGTCGGCGTATTCCCCGGTGCGCGTGTCGATGCGGATGATGTCGCCCTCATTGATGAAGAGGGGGACGGGCAACTCGTAGCCGCCCTCGACGGTGCCGGGCTTGGTGACCTTGCCGGCGGCGGTGTTCCCGCGGACGCCAGGGTCGCACTTAATCACCTTGCGCTCAATGAAGGAGGGGAGCTCGACGTCGATGACGGAGTCTTCGTAGAGGAGGGCGTCGACTTCCAGACCGTCCGTGAGGAAGTAGGTCTTATCGCCGAGGATCTCTTTGGCGACGCGGATTTCGTTGTAGTCGGCGTCGTTGAAGACGTAGGTGCCGTTGTCCTCGTAGGAGAAGACGAGGGGCATCTGCGCGAGGTCGGGCTTTTCGAAGCGGTCGTTGGAACGGAAGGAGCAGGTCTTGCCCGAGCCGTTGAGCATGTTGCGCAGTTTGCAGTTGTAGATCGCCTGCCCCTTGCCGGGCTTGGAGAAGTCGAAGTCGGTGATGATCCAAGGTTGCCCTTCGAACATAATCTTAAGGCCCTTCTTCAGATCGGAGGCGGTATACATGGTGAAAAGTCCTTCCCGGAATGGATAAAATAAACTCCGGAAAGTATAGCGCAGAACGCCTGCTCCGTCAAACCGCGCACCCGCGCCGTCGCGTGCTTTAGCGCATATTGGCGAGCACTTCGCGCTCGGAGGAGAGGATCGCCTCCTGCGCTTCCTGCTCGGTCGAAGCCGAGCGCAGGGCGTCGAGCAACGCGGTGTCGCGAATCATCATGCACAGACGCGCCAAGACGTGCAGGTGGCGCATGTTCTCGCCACAGCAGAGCAGACAAAAGAGGTCGGTGGGCGAGTCATCCTCCGCGCCGAACCAGACGGGGCGTTGCGTCCGCGCCACCAGCATGAAGGGCTCAACGATGAGGTATGGGTCCTGATGATGCGGGTGCGGGAGGGCGATCCCGCCGGGGAGGGCGGTTGAGGAAAACGCCTCGCGCTCGGCAAGCTGGGCAAAGAGGTCAACCGGGTTGTAGAGCAAGTCCTGCGCCTCTGCCATGTCCACCAAATCGTGCAGGACGCTCGTGCGCGTCTTCGCCCGGAAGTCGAGGTTGATGTAGGCAGGCTTGAGCAACGCGGGAAAGAGCACGTCCTCGGCGATCACCTCCGCATCAAGGCGCGTGGCGTGCACGTGCTCCTGCCCCAGATCCTTCCGGCGCAAGCCCAGAATCCGACGCGAACCCCACGCGTCGAGCGCGTCCTCATCGAAGAGCAGATCCTCGCCCGCCTTACGACTCGGGATCTCGCCGTACTTCGCCGCCTTGCGTAGCACCTCCTCGGGGATACGCAGGTATTCGCACGCTTCGCGGAATGAGAGCTGCCGGTGCATTTTAAGGTTTACTCGGCACGGGCAAGACCAAGCTCTTCGCCGGGTCTTCGGCTGGCTCAACGAGGATTGCCGTTACGCCCGGCGTGCCGGGGCGGTTGCGCAAGATTTGCAGGAACGCCACATTCACCTTCGGCTCCGGGAGTTTCTGTCCTTCCTTCGTGCGGATCTCGCGCATCTTCGCGTCCCCGCCGATGGAGAGCGTCCAGTTCGTATGCTCCACGAAGGGGTTGGCGATCCCCTGCCAGACGTTCAGCCCGCGGAAGGCAACGAGGTTGTAGTGCTCCGGGTCATAGACGAAGAGGAGCGCGTAGGTATCGAAGTCGATGGAGGGCGGGAGGGCGGTGGTGTCCAGCGAGTAGAGCTCCCACATCTTGAGGAAGGTCTCCTGGTCGTTGATGATGCCGATCCCGCGGTGGCGGAAACGCTCGGGGAGCACGTCGTCGAAGAAGCGTTTCGGGATGTCGAGGGCACGCGTCTGCGAGGCGGGGAGCTGCGCGGTGAGGGCGTCCTCGGAGGCGTAACGCTCCATCGTGGCGGAGCACCCGCAGAGGCACGCGCCTGCCACTACGAAAAGCCAACCTGCGATCCTGCTCATTTCAGCCCTCCGCTTTTTCCTTCGCGCCTCAGTGCTTGAAGCTGCGTTGCCCCGTGAAGACCATCGCCACGTTGTGCTCGTTGCAACAGTCGATAACGTCCCAATCGCGAATCGCGCCTCCCGGCTGGATGATCGCCGTCACGCCCTCGGAGATGCCGACCATTGCCCCGTCCCGGAAGGGGAAGAAGGCGTCGGAAACCATGCACGCGCCCTTCAGCCCGCCGTGCGTCTCGCGGGAGAAGGCGTCGCACGCTTCCCGCTTGCTCGCGTCGTCCAGTTCGTTGTAAGGCGTGCCGTAGGTCTTGCGGGCGTAGTGATCGGCGAGCTTACGGTAGGCTTTGTCTCGCGCAATCTCAGCCACGCCCACGCGGTCCTGCTCGCCGGTGCCGATCCCCACCGTTACGCCGTCCTTCACGAAGAGCACCGAGTTCGACGTTACCCCGCTTTCCACGAGCCAACCGAAGAGGAGGTCATCCATCTCCTGCGCCGTCGGGAGCCGCCCAATCTTGTGCACGCGCCCCTCCTTATCGACCACTTCCGGCGTGATCAACTTATCGGGCGTGCGCGCCTCGGGGAGGAAGCTGAGCTGCGCGATCAGACCGCCATCCAGGAGACTCTTAAAGTCCACGAACCGCTCCGTGGCGTAAGTCTCCAGGCGTTCCATCGCTTCGATTTGCATCACGCGCAAGTTCTTCTTCGTGGCGAAGAGCGCGAGCGCATCCGGCGAGTACGCGGGCGCAACCACCACCTCGGCGTAGTTGCGCGTGATCAACTCCGCCGTCTCCTTGTCGCACGCTCGGTTCAACGCGATGCAACCGCCGAACGCCGCCAACTCGTCCGCCCGATTGGCACGCTCGTAAGCCTCGGCGATCGTCGTGCCCTTAGCCACGCCACAGGGATTGTTGTGCTTGATGATAACCGCGCAAGGCGTCGCGGGGAGGAAGCGCAGAATGTTGAGGGCGTTGTCGGCGTCTGTGAGATTGATCTTTCCCGGATGCTTGCCAAACTGCAACAGCTCCGCGTCCGTTACGAGCGAGCGCCCCGGCTGAATGGTGTGCACATCGCCCAAGACGAGGTTCCCGTTCACGAGCCGATACATCGCCGCTTCCTGACCCGGATTCTCGCCATAACGCAACCCCTTGCGCACGCCGTCAATCGTCCACGCCACCTTCTCATAGACCAACGTCTGACGCTTCTCGCCTTCGACGAATGCGATTTCGAGACGGGAGGAAAAATGGTCATCCATCACCGTTTTATAGGCGGCTTTGAGGTCTTTTGCCATGGTGGTTTTCTCCGGGAAAGACGGTGGGGGGAGTGGTGCGAAAGGCGGGGGTCGAACCCGCAACCTTTGGCTTCGGAGGCCAACGCTCTATCCAATTGAGCTACAATCGCACAAAAACATCCCCGATTATACCAACCTCCCCCTCCCCCCGCAACCGGGATCCTCCACCCCCGCAACCGCGTTTCCCCTCCCTCCGCACCGCGATCGGGTCAATCTCGGTGCGGACAGACCCCAAACTCGGTTCAGAGGGAGTTATCGACAGAGTTATGAACATTTCCGCATAAGTGCTTGAGTTT
>CAVDHG010000161.1:0-4302 GCA_963608725.1 Agathobacter rectalis
GTTAGGGGGTGGGGTGGAGGTGGAGGAGATGGGTGAGGGTGTCGGCGGGGAGGCGAGCGAGTTGGGCAGCAGGGGTCGGGGCAACGATGCGCTCAGCCAGTTCGCGCTTGTCGTGCAGGAGGCGGTCTATCGCGTCCTCCACCGTCCCCCGGCACAGAATGTGGTGGACAACCACCGTTCGCCGTTGCCCGATGCGGTGAGCGCGGTCGGTCGCCTGGTTTTCCACGGCAGGGTTCCACCACCTGTCCAAGTGGATGACGTGGTTGGCTTTGGTGAGGGTCAGCCCGAAGGCACCGGTGCGCAACGAGAGCACGAAGGGCGCGGGGCGCGGATCCTCGTTGAAGCGCGCAATCTCCGCCCGTCGCGCCGTCGCGCTCTGTGCGCCGTGGAGGAAGGCAACCGGTCGCCCCAGCTTCTCCTCTAGGAGGGCGTGCACCCACGCGCCCATCCGCACGAACTGCGTAAAGATGAGTGCGCTCTCGCCACGCTCGAAGATCGAATCGAGGAGCGGGAGCAAGACGAGAAGTTTGCCGGAGGCGTCGGCGGGCGGGAAGTCGGCACTCGGCACCGCGAGAGGGGACGCGGAGGAACCGGTTAAGCCATCGCAAATCTCTTTGAGGCGCGTGAGGAGAGCCAGGGCAGCACCGGTGCGCTCGCCGGAAACCCGCGCTCGGCTCTCACGCGCAAAGGTGGCGAGAGCCAAGTCGTAGGCGGCGCCCTGCCGGGCGGTGAGGGGGGCGTAGTGCTCCTGCTGGATCTTCGGGGGCAATTCGGAGAGGATCGCTGGGTCGGACTTCAACCGGCGGAGGATGAAGTGGGAGACGGCTCGGCGGAGGCGGTCGGGGTCGTTGTAGCGTTCGCAGAAGTCGCGCCGGGTGCCGAAGAGGTTGGGGTTGAGGAAGTCGAGGATGCTCCAGAGGTCGGCGAGGCGGTTCTCGATGGGCGTGCCGGTGAGTGCCAAGCGGAAGGAGGCGTCGAGGGAGCGGGCGGCTTGCGCCTGACGGGTCGCGGGGTTCTTGATCTGCTGCGCCTCGTCCAGGATCAACGTCTCCCAGCGCACGCGCCGGAAGGAGGCGTAGTCCCGCCAGAGGAGACCGTAGGAAGTCAGCGTAACCGCTGCCCCGCTCGCCCGCTTGGCAAAGCCCGCACCCGAAAGACGGTTCGCGCCCTCGTGCTTAAGCACCGTCAGCTCCGGTGCCCAACGCGCCAACTCGCGTTCCCAGACGGGGAGCACGGTCATGGGAGCTACCACCAGCGCAGGTGCACGGCGCGAGGCAAGGAAGGCGATGGCTTGCAACGTCTTGCCCAGACCCATGTCGTCCGCCAGGCAGACGCCCAGCGCGTGCGCCGAGGCGTGCATGAGCCAGCAGACGCCCTGCGCTTGGTAGGGTCGTAACACATCCCGCAGGGGCAACTCGCCCGCCGGAGGCGTCGTCATCTCGCGCAGGAAGTCCTGCACCGCCTGAGCCTGCGGAGCAATGCGCACCACCCCGGCAAGGAGGAGCGGAAGAGCTTGACGTTGGGGCACCAGCTCCTCGCCCGCGGAGGCAAGGGCGCGCCGTAACGCCTCCAAGTCCACGTATCGCCACGCGCCCTGAACGTAGACCAGCTCCTCCCCGGCGTCGAGGATCGCCTGCGCCTCGGCTATCGGCAGCTCCACCCCGGCGAAGCAGACCGTCCGCACCACGCGCACGGCATCCGCCTCCAGAGCCACGGCAGTCTCCACCACCTGCGGGACGCTCGCCTCCAGCTCTGCAGGAAGAGCCACCGTAAACGCCGCCGAGCGCAACGCCGGCACCCCTTCGCGCAGGAAGGCGAGGAAGTCGGCGTCCGACCACGGTTGCGGAAGCCCCAAACGCGGAGAGACGCCCACCGCTTGCCCGAGCACGCGCAACGCCCCGAGCGTCTCGGGCGAATCGGAAGCGAAGTCCAGCCACCACCCCTCGGGCGTTCGGCGAGGCGTGAAGGTAAAGGCGGCGCGGTCGCCCTCATAAAGCGGAGACGCCCAGGCATCCAACTGCTTCGCGAGCGCGGGGTCGTTGAGCGGCATCTTCGCGCTGGGCGAACGCAGGGCAGCGAGCCAGGCATCCTCGACCGTGTGGAACGCGCCCTTGCGCCCCTGAGCACGCGAGAGGGGCGTCGAAGCGCAGGTGCGCATCCAGGTGTCGACTAAGGCGTTGAACAGCTCGGCATCTGCGCCGACCGGGAGCACCGTCGCCCGCCACCGAGCCTCCTGTCGCGCAAAGAGGTAACGCGGTGCGACGCGTCCGGCAGTAAGCGCACGCAGGAGGAGCGGGTAGAGCGCGAGAGCCTCCTTCAGCGTTGCGCCCAGCACCAGCCCCGGCACGCTCTGCCCCGCATTAAGAACGTTCAAGACCTGCAGGACGCCCCGCTCCTCCAGGACAACCGCCTGCCATCCCCGAAAGAGCGGAGCCAACGCCCGCCGAAGCGCGACCGCGTCCGCCCGCTTTCCGAAGCTCTCCCCCCGGAGCGTCAGCGCATCGCCCGCCCGCTGGAGGTGCAGAATCATACCGCCCGAAGCCCTCGGGAGTTAGAGGTGAAACGCCCGCACAATCGCTTCCGGCACCTGCTCACGCTGCGCAACGTCCTCGAAGCGCACCGCCTCCGTCCGCAACTCCGTGAGTGCTGGCGTGCGCCCGGTGTAGGCTGCGAGCGCGTCTGCGGCGGCGAACTCATCGGAGAGCGTCTTCCCGGAAAGCGCACGGAGCATCGTGGTGGGGAACTTCCAGGGCGACGCCGTTGCGGCGATCACCGCCGGACGCCCCGTCTTCGGCAATTCCGCGTGCACCTTCCAGCCCACGGCGGTATGCGGGTCAACCAAATAAGCGTGCCGTTCCCAGACTTCGCGAATCGCCGCCTCGGTTTCCTCGGGCGTTGCCCACCCGGAGGCGAAGGTCTGCTTCAGCTCGTGGAAGGCGCGGGGCGAGAGTTGGAACGCTCCCTCCGCCTTGAGTTGGGCTTCCCACGTGCGCACCTCGACGGCGTTCCCGCCCGTGAGCGACCACAGCAGCCGCTCGACGTTGGACGAGACGAGGATATCCATGGAGGGGGAGTTCGTTACTTGGAAGGCGCGGTGGGTGTCGTAAAGCCCCGTGCGCACGAAGTCGCAGACCACGCGATTGGTGTTCGACGCCACCTCCAGTCTGCCGATCGGTGCCCCCAGCTCCCGCGCATAGACCGCCGCCAAGATGTTCCCGAAGTTCCCCGTCGGCACCACCACGTCAAACGCTTCCCCGCCGAGCTTACGCGCACAGTCTAGGTAGTAGCAGATCTGCGGGAAGAGCCGACCGATGTTGATGCTGTTTGCCGAGGAGAGCAGGCACCCCGAGGCAGCCGCACGCGCCTTCAGCGTCGCATCCGCAAACGCCGCCTTAACCGCCGTCTGCGCGTCGTCGAAGTTCCCCGCAATCGCACACGCCGAGACGTTTCCGCCCGGACAGCACACCATCTGTTTGCGCTGGATTTCGGAGGTTCCGACTTGAGGGTAGAAGACCAGCACTTGCGTCCCGGGCACATCCGCGAAGCCGTGCATCGCTGCGCTCCCGGTGTCCCCGCTCGTCGCGGTCAGGACGCCTACTTGCTTGATTCCCGCCTGCGTGGCAGCATAGCGCATCAACTGCGGGAGCAACGTCAGCGCGATGTCCTTAAATGCATACGTGGGCCCGTGGAAGAGTTCGAGGAAGGAGACGTCCCCGAAGGTCGAAAGCGGCACCACCTCCGGCGAACGGAACCGCGCCAACGCCGTGGCTACCGCGTCTCGGCGTACGGCTTCGGGGATATCGTCGAAGAAACGCGCCAACAACGCTTCCATCGTGCTCCGGAAGTCTGCGCCGGGGGGGAGGGGCTGGAGTGGCTGAGCCGGGACGTAGAGTCCGCCGTCCGGTGCCAAACCGTTGAGCAACGCCTGCACGCTGTTTACTGCCGGAGCCAATCCCCGCGTTGAGATATAGTCCACTCTTGCTTCCTCCTGTCCTTACTAAACTGCCAGTATACCACAACCACCCCACCCCAACCGCCTTCCCCTCCTCTCCGCACCGCGTTTGACCCAATCGCGGTGCGGACAGACCCCAAACTCGGTTCAGAGGGAGTACTGAACACGCCCGCGGGCGAGTTTGCATAAGTGCTTGAGATTTCGTCGGGCGATTCGCCCGTTTTTCGCGATAAGGGCTTACAGGGAAAAAGGATGTGTCGAAATGTTCAGTGCTTTGGGGCAGGGAGGGGTGGATTTTGAACCTAAAAAGGGGGGTGGTCGAACCGCGATCGGGTCGTTCCCGGTTCGCG
>CAVDHG010000162.1:0-4196 GCA_963608725.1 Agathobacter rectalis
GATGCGCCTTCCTCTTCGAGAGGAGCAACGTTTGGGATGTTAAGTTGCGAGGCTTTTGGAGAATCCGAAGTTTGCGCCATTTCAACGCGGAGTGCAACGTCGCCAGCGGTCAGCACATCGCCAGCGTGCAACGGGCGTGGCTCTTGAGTAACGGGTGCGCCGTTCAGCGTTGTCCCGTTGGATGAGCCGAGATCCTGGACAGTCGCATTACCCTCGACAATTGAAATACTGAAATGTAGGCGGGAGAGGGAGGGATCGTCAATGCGAAGCGTTGCCTTGTGGGAACGCCCGATGGTCGCTTCCGGAGGTCGAACGACAAGCGTCTCCCCCGAGGAGGAACCCGTTAAGACGATTAGGTGGATCTCGGTCATATCAATGCGCCCTTTCCGATCTCGGAATAGTTTACCACCTTTTGGCAGGCGTGGCATTCTGGTGGGGATGTTTTAGCCACGTTGGAAGCGTCTGGCGAGCTCGCGATAGGTGGTTAGGATCGCCACCGGGCGACCGCGAGGCGTAATGTAGGGCATGGCGCACTGCGCGAGCTGCTCCATCATCTGCTCGACTGCCGAAGGGGCTACGATGTGAAAGGCTTCGGATGCGGCACGCGCAGCCGCACGCGAAACGACTTCGCGCCTCCACTTCGCCATACCTCGCTTGACGCCTGTTCGCTCCAGTTCCGTCGCAATGGAAGCGATAAGCTCCTTGGGCTGTATTTCCGACAAGACAACGGGAAGCGCATTGATTAGGAAGGCATCACTACCCATGGGCGAAAGGTCAAATCCGCAAGTCGTCAGTTCGGGCAGGAATCGCCGGACGCGCTCAGCATCCGCCGGAGGAAGGTGGAGCGTCTCGGGCAGGAGAAGCGGTTGGGAGAGTTGTTCTTCCGTAGACGCATCAAAGCGTTCGTATAGGATGCGCTCGACCGCAGCCTTGGCGTCAACCGTGAGATAACCTTGGTCGGTTACGATCAGCCAGTATCCAGGATCCAAGATGTCCGCCACACGCAACCATTTCCAGCCCATCCCTTTCGTCCTGGCGAGGGCATCGTCCGGCGCAGGGATGCGGACGCCGATGGGATCAACGGGAGGCGGGAGATCCATGAAGAAGGTTTGCTTGGGGATGGGAACCTGCGGGAACGGAAGGCGCGTCTCGGTGTCAAAGGTGTAGGGGTTGAGGAAAGTCGGCGGTTTGACTTCTTGAGGTGGCAGGTTCTCTGCAGGCGAAGAGCTTAGGGTAGGGGAAGGTAAAGGAAGAGCGCGTTGTTCGGCAAGAGCTTTGGAGAGGACTTCAATAATTGCAGACGTTACGCGATTCCCATGGCGGAAGCGGATTTCACGCTTGGCAGGGTGCACGTTAACATCGACTTCTTCGGGAGGAAGATCAATAAAGAGAATAACGATGGGGCGGGTTTCACGATTGACCCATGCCTCCCGGATGGCGTATTGGATCTGCGGGGCGTTTGCCGGACGCCGGTTGACAAAGATGTATTGCTCGGGAGTGCCACTTCGCGTGAAATCTGGGCGAGAGAGGTATCCAGAGATATGGATATCCTCCACTTGTCCATCAACCGAGAAGAGGGCTTCAGCGATTGACTCGCCAAGGAGTTCGCGGATCCTGTCGTCAAGCACATCGTTCTCGGGGAGGCGGATTTGGTCATGGTCGTCCACACGAAGCAGGAACGCCACTTTTGGATGCGCGAGAGCAATGGCAGTTAAGGTCTGGCGAATGCGCATTAGTTCAGTTGTCGCCGTGCGCAGGAATTTACGGCGGACAGGAACATTAAAGAAGAGATCTCGCACCGAAACGGTTGTCCCGATGGGGTGCCCCGTCTCACCGGTATACTCCAAGTCTCCGCCTACCACGTGCAGTTCTGTTGCGATGTCCTCGCGTTGTGAACGCGTGATAAGCGTGAAGCGCGAGACGCTAGCGATGGAAGGAATGGCTTCTCCACGGAATCCAAAGGTATGGATGTGCACGATGTCATCCGAAGTGGAAATCTTGCTGGTCGCTTGACGTTCGAGGCAGACAAGCGCGTTTGCGCGGGTCATGCCAGAGCCATTATCTTCCACTTCAACGAGGCGCGAGCCTCCGCCTTCGATTCGAATCATGATACGCGTTGCCCCGGCATCAAGCGCGTTCTCGACGAGTTCTTTGACGACGGAGGCTGGACGCTCAACAACTTCGCCCGCAGCAATCTGATTCGCTACGTTCTCCGGAAGGATACGAACAACGGCATCCCCAGTTTGAGTAGCTTCATTGGGCGCATCGAAGACCATCAGGTTTTAGGAGTGGTACTTGCAAGAAAAGAAAGAATCCGCTGGTGAATGGAGTCGGCATCGAGCTTAAAAGCCTTGCGCAATTCCTGGACCGTTCCCTGCGGGATAAACTCGTCTGGCCACCCCAGAATTAAGAGTGGACCACGGTGCACCTCGGCAACAGCAGAGCCGAATCCTCCTGTTGCCGAAGCGTCTTCGAGCGTGATGAAGGGAACGTCCGGCAGCGAGGTGATTTCCGAGGGTAGGGGCTTGACGTGCTCAACAACGTGCAAGGCGATTGGTAGGTCTGCGAAAGCGTCGTGTATCCACATTGCCGTGTTCCCCAGAAGCCACATGTGGGCGACGGGATTCTGCTTGCTTTGTTTGAAAGTTGGTAGGGATGCAGGCAAGGTTCCCTTGGGATACCGGATAACGGTCGGGCCTTGACGGTCTAGTGCTTGCGAGAGCGCGGTCTTTAATCCTTCTTCAGAGGCTGGGGCTTCAATCGTTAGACCGGGGAGGGCACGTAACATGGCTAAATCATAGAGTCCATGATGCGTGGGACCATCCGAGCCTACGACCCCGGCGCGATCTAGACAGAGCACGACGGGAAGGTTCTGAAGGCAGACGTCATGCATAATATTGTCTACTGCACGTTGCGCGAATGTAGAGTAGAGCGCGACAACCGGTCGGAGTCCCGAGATGGCAAGCCCCGCAGCGAATACAAGTGCATGCTCCTCGCAGATTCCGACATCGTAAGACCGACAGGGGAACCGATGAAACCAGTCCGTCAAACCCGTCCCATCGCGCATGGCTGCAGTGATCGCGACAACGCGGGAGTCGCCCGAATGCCCCATTAGGGCACAACCAAAGGCTTCGCTCCAGGTGCGGTGAGATTCTTTTTGCTCCGTGTTTGTCGCGGATTGCCACGGAGCTACGCCATGCCATTTCGTCGGATTGCATTCCGCCTTATGGAAGCCTCGTCCTTTAATCGTAGCGACATGCAACACGATGGGGACGCGGCTCTCGGAGGCGATCCTAAACGCATTCTCTAACGCGGGGATGTCATGCCCATCTATAGGACCAATGTAGCGCAGGCCCAAATCCTCAAAGATTGTCGCATGGTGGCGAAGCAGGATGGATTTGATCGCGCTCTTAATGCTCCAGTAGATTCGCCTTGATGTGTTTAAGCGTAGACTACGCCCAGTCTCTTCCAGTTTGGCACGGATACGATTATATCTCAGCCCTGCCAGACAACGTGCAAGGAAACGAGCGAAAGCCCCGACATTGCGCGAGATACTCATCCCATTATCGTTAACAATGAGGATGAAGCGTTGCGTTGTATGGCGGATAGCGTTTAGCGCTTCCAGAGAAATACCGTTTGTAAGCGAAGCATCACCCACGACGGCGATGATGTTTTCCGAAGAAGCGTGCGCATCTCGAGCCGCAGCCATTCCTAAGGTTGCCGACAGTGCCACGCCTGCATGACCGCCGACAAAGGAATCATAGGGCGATTCTTCTGCCCAGGGGAAGCCACGAATACCTCCGAAGGTGCGCAGGGTTGGCATCACTGCATTCCGGGAGGTCAAAATCTTCCATGCGTAAGCTTGATGCCCAACATCCCATACCACTTTATCGCGTGGGAAGTCGAAAACACGGCAAAGCGCAATCGTGAGTTCAACGGTTCCTAGACTTGATGCTAAATGCCCGCCAGTTTGAGAGACAATATCCACCATGCGCTTCCGCACTTCCGAGGCAAGGTTCGGCAACTCTTCCTCCGGGAGCTTCTTAATATCGCTTGGGCGGACGATAGCCGGCAGTAACGGCTTCCTGTAGAATCCGTTTTCTTCTTGGGTAGGTACTTGTTTAGATGGAGTTTCCTTCCCCACGGAAAAACCTTTTATTGATAACCGAAAATACGGAAAAGCCGCGACCCGAGAT
>CAVDHG010000163.1:0-4151 GCA_963608725.1 Agathobacter rectalis
CTTTACCAAAAAGGTAGGGATTCCCCTTTTCCACCCCCTTGAACCGCGTTTCCCCGGTGTCCGCACCGCGATCGGGTCAAACGCGGTGCGGAGACAACCCGAACGCGGTTGCGGGGTGGGGGAGGGGTGGGCGGGAAGTTGCGGTTCGGGTATAATAGTAGGAGTGATTATGGATGCCGACCTTTTCCATTCCGAAGAGCCTGAAGAGGATAACGAGGCGGGAGCCGTCGAAGCGTTGGGACCTCTCCCGGCGCGGATGCGCCCGCGTACCCTCGAAGAAATCGTTGGGCAAGAGCATCTGTTAGCTCCGGGGAGGTTGTTGCGTCGGGTCATTGAGAGCGACCGCTTCACTAACCTTATCTTCTATGGACCGCCCGGCACGGGGAAGACCACCCTCGCCGAAGTCATCGCCCGCACCACCCATCGCCGTTTCGAGCGTACGAGTGGCGTGATGAGCAACGTGGCGCAACTCCGCGCCGTATGCGAACGCGCCAAGGCGGTGCGTTCCCAGATCGGCACCGTGCTCTTTGTCGACGAGATTCACCGCTTCAGCAAGTCGCAACAGGACGTCCTCCTGCCCTACGTGGAAGACGGCACAGTTACCCTGATTGGCGCGACGACCCATCACCCCGGCATTTTTATCAACACCCCGCTCGTCTCGCGGTCGCTCGTTTTCGAACTCCACGCCCTCACGCCGGAGGCTATAAAGACACTCCTCTTCCGTGCCATGGCAGACCGTGAGCGCGGGCTGGGGCTCTCCGGCGCAGTATTGGACGAAGAGGCGGCAACGTTCCTCGCGGAAGTTTGCGATGGCGACGCTCGCCGGGCACTGACCGCGCTTGAGCTTGCCGTCCGCTCCACCCCGCCCAATGCCGAGGGCGTGATCGCCATTACGCCGGAAGTGATGGCAGAGTGCGTCCAACGCCGAGTCATCGCTTACGACAAGGACGAGGATCAGCACTACGATACGATTTCCGCCTTTATTAAGTCCATCCGCGGTTCCGACCCGGATGCGGCAGTCTACTGGCTCGCCAAGATGTTGGAAGGCGGTGAAGACCCCCGCTTCATCGCGAGGCGTCTGGTGATTTCTGCGAGCGAGGATATTGGCAACGCCGACCCTCGCGGGTTGACCCTGGCGGTGGCTGCGATGCAAGCGGTGGAGTTCGTCGGAATGCCGGAAGCGCGAATCGCGTTGGCGCAAGCGACGACCTATCTTGCCTCCGCGCCGAAGTCCAACGCCGCCTATCTCGCCGTCAACGAAGCGATGGAAGACGTTCGCTCCGGGCGCGTGCAACCCGTCCCCGAGCACCTGAAGAATGTGCACGTCCGCGCCGAGGGGAAGGCGTCCGCCCCCGCGTACCTCTATCCGCACGACTTCGCCGATACCGCCGTGGCACAAGCGTATCTCACGGTCCCCAAGACCTACTACCGCCCCAAGGGAGCCGGGTATGAGGACACCATCGCTCGCCGGTTGGCATGGATGCGCGAACAGAAGGGGAAAGACGCCAAGGGAGGTCGCCCATGAAGTGGATCAGCGTTGCCGGAATCCGTGAAGCCGAGGCGATCGCCTTTGCTCAACGCAACCTCCCTTCCTACACGGCGATGTGCCGGGCGGGCGCGTCGGTGGCTCGAATGGCGTCGGCGATGGCAGAGCGCGTGGGGGCGAGGCGTATCGTTGTGCTCAGCGGGGCGGGGAACAACGGGGGCGACGGCTTCGTGGCGGCGACGTGTCTCAAGCGCGAAGGGTTTGATGTGGCGTGTCTGCTCACCTGCGTGCCGGCGCGGTTGAAGGGCGATGCGGCGCGTGCGTGGAAGGATCTTGAGCACCAAACGTCCATCACGCCCCGCGTGCTTTCGGAAGAAGAGCTTGAAAGCGATGCCTGGCTCGACCCGGCGGTGCTCCCTCGGCGGACGTTGATTCTCGATGCGTTGCTCGGCATTGGTGCGCAGGGTGCTCCGCGAGGCGTGGTGGCAAAGGCGATTCACTGGATCAACCGCGCCGAGTGCCCCGTGCTCGCGATTGACGTTCCGAGCGGACTCGATGCCGATACCGGCGTTGCCCCCGGCGAAGCTGTCCGGGCGGACGCTACGATCACCTTCTCGCGACCCAAGCGAGGCTTTGCTCAAGCTTCGGCGCAGAGCTACATTGGGAACCTCACGGTTGCCGATATCGGTATTCCCGACGACCTTCTCGCCACCTACGAAGAGGAGACGCCCAACCGCGTTGAACTCCTCGCTGCGCCGGAGATGCGTGCTTTGCTCCCCAAGGCGCGGGAGCGCGAGAGCCACAAGCGCACTTACGGGCACGCCGGAATCCTTGGCGGTTGCGACCGTTATCCGCACGCGCCGATTCTCGCTGCCCGCGCTGCCTACCGTGCCGGATGCGGACTCGTCTCGCTCATGGTGCCCGAGACGTCGCGCCTCGGTGCTGCGTGCGCTGTCCCGGAAGCGATCTTCGCAGATGCCCCGGAGGCGGATGAGGCGTGGAGCGACTATGACGCGCTCGCCGTGGGGCCCGGCTGGGGAGACCTCTCCGCGCAACCCGATAAGGCGCTCCTTCTGAAGAGGCTCGTTAGCAACCCCGCCTTGCCTCGCACGGTGGTGGATGCCGATGCCTTGACCGCGCTTGCGGGAATGTATCAGGAAGGCTGGACGCCCGACATCTCGGCTCTGCGCCTTGTCCTGACGCCCCATCCCGGCGAGGCGGCGCGACTGCTCGGCACCACGTCGGCAACCATTCAGGCGGATCGCCCCGCGGCGGCTCGGGCAATCGCCGGACGCTATCACGCCATCACGGTCTTGAAGGGGAACCGCACACTCATTGCCGAGCCGGGCGGAAGGGTACGCGTTTGCATGGGCGGGAATCCGGGCATGGCTACGGCTGGGACAGGCGATGTGCTTGCCGGGTTGATCGCCGGTCTGCTCGCTCGGGGGTTGGGAACCGAGGACGCCGCGTGCTTAGGCGTCTACCTCCATGCTCGCGCCGGGGACACTGCCGCGCTGACCTTCGGCGAGGAGTCCCTCGTCGCTACCGATCTCTTCTCGACGCTCCGCGTGTAGGGGCGAACTCAATTCAAGCGCAGGCGTTCGCGCCATTTCTCTTCCGTCTCGGGGGAGACGGTGAGGCGACCGAGGTGCACCGTCGGCTTAGGCGCGCCGTGGAAGTCGCTCCCCACGGAGGGCAGGAGGTCGAGACGGCGTGCAAGGCGCAGAAGCATCATCGAGGTCTCGGTGTCATACGCCGAGTAGAAGCACTCCATCGCCTCAAGCCCCAACGCCTTGAGCGAGGCGATGGCGCGTTCGAGCTTCGCCGGCTCCTGTTCCAGACTGAGCGGATGCGCCATCACGGCGACTCCGCCCGCGCTATGGATCATCTGAATGCACGATTCGGGGGAATAACGGAACCGCTCGCGATAACAGTACGCCCCCTTCCCGAGAAAACGCGCAAAGGCGTCCGTCACATCCCGTGCCAGCCCGCGGGCAATCAGAGCCTGCGCAAAGTGGACGCGGCTTACAACGTCCTCACCCGCAAACGCCCGCACCTCCGCTTCCTCAAGCGCGATGCCCTGTTCGTGGAAGGCGTTAAGGATGGCGAGGTTCCGTTCGGCGCGACCATTTAGAAGCTTTTCGGAGTAGGCTTTCAACTCGGCGTGGTCGGGGTTAATGCCCAGCCCGACCAAGTGGAGTTGCCCGTGGGGGACCTCGGCGGATAGCTCAATCCCCGGAACGCCCTTCAAACCGATTGCCTGCGCTTCCTTTAAGAAGGCATGGACGCCCCCGACGCCATCGTGATCGGTCAGTGCCATGATGTCCAACCCGGCGGCACGCCCGGCACGCGCCAACCCCTCGGGGGTCAAACTGCCATCGCTCGCCGTTGAATGGGTATGCAGGTCTAACATCTTTTTCTGCCTCGCTTTCCGGTTTTTACCCCCGAAGGGGTCATAATAGCACACCCTTGCCCCCACTTTTTGACCAAATCTGCCCTTTTAGGAGCGTATTTTCCAAAATCCCCCGCAACCGTGTTTACCTCGTCTCCGCACCGCGTTTCCCCCAAACGCGAACCGACCTCGCCCCGATCTCGGTTCGACCACCCCCCTTTCCCCTATCTTTACCAAAAAGGTAGGGATTCAACTTTTCCACCCCCTTGAACC
>CAVDHG010000164.1:0-257 GCA_963608725.1 Agathobacter rectalis
TTCCCGGTTCGCGTTTACCCCAAACGCGGTGCGGAGACACCCCGAACTCGGTTGCGGGCGGTTTTTCTTTTTCTTCCTTCCAGACACACACAATCCCCACCCACAGGATACCCTCGCAATATCTCTCCCCCTAACCACACCTCACCAACTCCCCCCCCCGCAACCGTGTTTGCCCCGAACGCGAGGCGGAGGGGGAGGAGACACGGTGCGGAGAGAGGGGGGGAGTCGGTTGCAGGGGAGGAAGGGGGTGAACCGAG
>CAVDHG010000164.1:267-4094 GCA_963608725.1 Agathobacter rectalis
CTCCAACTCAAAAACCACCGTCTCCCGCCCCGACGCCCCACCATCTGACCACCCGCACCCCACCACCGCCACCCCCAACTTCCACTTCTCCTCCCTTTATAACCTCCCCTTCTTCATTTTTAGACGGGCTGGATGGAGTTTTGACCCCTTTTCCCCGCTTTTTGACCTCCTCCGCGCCTCTCCCCGTACCCCCGATACCCTCCCGCCCAGCCCTATTTCCCTCCCATCCTACCCCCTCGCTCTCTATTTTTAAGCGGGCTGGATGGAGTTTTCGCCCCTTTTGGGGTGTTTTTCCGCCTTTTCGGGGGTGTTTGGTGGGGTTTGGGATGCCCGGAGGGCGTCCCTTGTGTGTGTCTGGCAGGAGAAAAAGAAAAATCCCCTCGCAACCGAGTTCGGGGGAGACAAGAGGCGGAGAGGAGGCAAACGCGAGGCGGACGGAGATCGAACGCGGTGCGGAACCCCTTTTTGCTCCTCTTTTACATTTTTGTAAAAGTCCCCTTTTCCCTCCCCCTTGAACCGAGTTTGGGGTCTGTCCGCACCGCGTCTCTCCAAAACTTGACGCGGAGACAGGTCGATCCCGGTTGCGGGGGGGATTGACGGGTGGGGATTGTGTGTGTCTGGCAGGAGGAAAAGAAAAAGAGCGGTTGAACCGAGTTCGGGGAGAGGTAGCCTCTAGTTCGAGTCGTGTCCGCCTCGCGTTTGGGTCGAAGTCGGTTGCGGGGTGGGGGTGGAGGTGGCGTTGAGGTGGGGGGAGGAAGTTTGGTATGGTATCGGACGACTTGGAAGAGTTAGAAGGATTTATTCGGAGTAACGCATGAAAGAAGTCGGCATCGGTTTGGCTGGATTCGGAACGGTCGGCGCGGGCGTCGTGGAAGGGCTGCTCACTCAGGGCGAGCTCATTACGCGTCGGTGTGGCGTTTCGGTTACGCTCCGGGCAATTGCGGACTTGGACGTTACCACCTCTCGGGGCATCGAGATCCCGAAGAGCGTTGCGTTGCTTTCGGACGCGATGGCGCTCGTAGAGCGCGAAGACGTGCAGGTGGTTGTGGAACTGATCGGCGGGACGGGCATTGCGTACCGCCTTATCCGCGCCGCGCTGGAAGCCGGGAAAGCGGTCGTAACCGCCAATAAGAAGCTTCTGGCTGAGCACGGCTCCGAGCTGTTCGCCCTGGCGCGTGAAAAAGGGGTCGACCTCTACTTCGGCGCGAGCGTCGGCGGGGGCATCCCGATCATCCGGGCGTTGCGCGACGGCTTGGTCGCCAACGAGATTTGCGCCGCTTACGGCATCCTCAACGGCACCTGCAACTACATCCTCTCGCGGATGGCAGGCGCGGGTTTGGACTTCGCCGGAGCCTTGAAGGAGGCGCAGGAGGCGGGCTTCGCCGAAGCGGATCCCTCCCTGGACATCGATGGCTTAGACACCGCCCACAAGATCTGCATCCTCGCTTCGCTCGCCTACGGCGTGGCTGTCCCGCTCGAGAGCATCTCGGTGCAGGGCATTCGCGGTCTCGACGAAATGGACGTGCGCTTCGCCGAGGAGCTGGGCTACGTCATTAAGTTGCTCGCCGTGTGCCGGAAGACGGACGCGGGCAAACTCGAAATCCGCGTCAACCCCACCTTGGTGCTCAAGGATCACATGCTCGCCTCCGTGGGGGGCGTCTTCAACGCGGTGCTCGTCAAAGGCTCCATGACCGGCGACACGCTTTACTACGGCAAGGGCGCAGGACGCGAAGCCACCGGAAGCGCAGTCATTAGCGACATCGTCTCCGTCTCCCGCCACATTGTTTCCGGTGCCCCGCGCACCACCGAGCCCCTCCGCGCCCTCGGCTCCGAGACCAGCGGCGGCGTTGAGTTGCTCGCGCCCGAGGAAGGGGTCAGCCGCTTCTACCTGCGCCTCATGGTTCGCGAAGCCTGTGGCATGGTGGGGCGATTTGCAACGATTCTGGGCGATCACGGCGTGAGCATCTTCGCGGCGAGCCAACACGCGCCCACGGATGCTCAGCGCGCCGAGGGCTTCGTCCCCGTGGTCATTCTCACGCAACCGGCACGCTCCGGCGACGTTCGTGCCGCCTTGGCGGAGATTGCCGAGCAAGGCATCGTGCGCACCATGCCGGTGTGCATGTGTATGATGTAATTTCCCCGCAGTGCGCGGTTCCGAAGAGGCAAGGAGCAGGAAGATGAAGGTATGCAAGTTCGGCGGTTCGTCGGTTGCAGATGAGGGACAAGTCAAGAAGATTTGCGACATTATTGCGTCCGATCCCGAGCGGAGGATCGTGGTCGTTTCCGCTCCGGGCAAACGGCATTCCGGCGACATGAAGGTTACCGATATGCTCATCGCCTGCGGGGGCAAGGCGTTGGAAGGGAAGGCGGAGGAGGCGAAAGCCATCCTCGAGCAGATCGTGGAGCGTTACGCGGCGATCTACACTGGTTTGGCTCTCGATAAAAAGAGCGAGACTGCCGACGTCCTTGGGGAGATTCGCGCCAACTTGGAAGCGCGTCTGACTCAGGCTGGCGAACTCGACGCTGCCCGCTTCATGGACGCCATGAAGGCTGCCGGCGAGGACAACGCTGCGCGCATCGTCGCCGCGGCTCTGCGGGCTCAGGGGCTTCGCGCCATCTACAAGAACCCCGGCGAGGCGGGCATGGTGATGTCGGAAGAGTTTGGCAAGGCGCAGGTCCTGCCCGAAGCGTATGACCGCCTTGCCTCCCTGAAGGCGGAAGCGGAACACGAGATTATCGTCTTCCCCGGATTCTTCGGCGTAACCAAGCAGGGTGCGGTGGCGACCTTCCCGCGGGGCGGTTCGGATATCACCGGCTCCATCCTCGCAGCCGCCGTCGGCGCAAAGGTCTACGAGAACTTCACGGATGTCGACGGCGTTTATCCCGTCGACCCGCGTGTGGTGCCCGAGGCGACCCGCTCCGGTGGCATCGCCGAGATGACCTACCGCGAAATGCGCGAGCTCTCCTACGCCGGCTTCGGCGTCTTCCAGGACGAAGCGATCGTTCCCGCCGTCCGGGCTGCCATCCCCATCAACATCCGCAACACCAACCGCCCCGACGCCCCCGGCACCATGATCGTCCACCGCCGTCGCGCCCGTCAAGGCTCCGTGGTGGGCATTGCCTCGGCTGCCGGCTTCTGCACGCTCTATATTGATAAGTACATGATGAACCGCGAGGTCGGCTTCGGACGCAAGCTCCTGCAGATCCTCGAAGAGGAGGGCATCTCCTACGAACATATGCCCTCGGGCATCGACAACGTTTCGGTCGTCTTCCGCGAGGAGGGCTTTACGCCGGAAGTGGAAGGGCGCGTGCGCGACCACATCCTGCGCGACCTCCAGCCCGACAACCTCCAGATCGAGCGCGGCACGGCTTTGATTATGATTGTGGGCGAGGGGCTGTACTACACGCCGGGCATGGCGGCGCACGCCACGCTTGCGCTTTTCCGCGAGGGCATCTCCATCGACATGATGAACCAAGGCTCGTCGGAGATTTCGATGATGTTTGGCGTCCAGAGTGCGCAACGCGAAAACGCCGTCCGCGCCCTCTACCACGCCTTCTTCAAGGACTAACCTCCCCAGCCCGGCGCGATTGCTTGACCGGTGCGCGGGGGATTTGCGACAATACGCGACACTTTAAGCCAGTGTAGCTCAGTTGGTAGAGCTACTGATTTGTAATCAGTGGGTCGGGGGTTCGAGTCCCTTCGCTGGCTCCATTTCCCTCCTCCCCCCAATCCCCCCGCAACCGAGTTTCCCCCGCCTCCGCACCGCGATTGACTCAATCTCGGTGCGGACAGACCCCAAACTCGGTTCAAGGGGGTAGAAAAGTCG
>CAVDHG010000165.1:0-4050 GCA_963608725.1 Agathobacter rectalis
GGTTCGCGTTTGGGTGAAACGCGGTGCGGAGACACCCGAAACTCGGTTGCGGGGGAGGGGGAAGTCGGTTACGGGGGTGGGGGTGGAGGTTAGGCTTCGGGGGTGGCTTCGTTCGCCTCTTTAATGGAAGCGAGGCGATCCCACTCGTTGAGGTAATCTTCAAGGAAGGTCATGCCGTCGTCCTCCACCAGACCCATGAGGAGGTTGCGGAGAGCCTCCTGTTCGAGGAGGTACTCATCGCGGGAGAATTTCCCGCTGACCCAAGCGAGGCGCAACCAAACGAGGTAGGTGGTGAGGGCGTCGTAGCAATTGTATTGGACGATGTCGCGGTAGCGCCCGGCACGCCAGAGGGCAAGGACGTCCTCGCCATGCGCATTGAACTTGCCGGGAATCCCGCAGAGGGTGGCGGCGTCGTGGAGGCTGACGGCTCCGTTGCGCCCGGCAAAGCCACCGGCGAGCAGATCCATGAGGTCGACGGAGCAGTCGTTATCGCGGGCGAAGTAGTCGAGTCCTTCCCAGGGTTTGGAAGGGTGATTGAGGAAGCCCTTGGCGGGGATGCCGAGGGTGAAGGCGCGTTGCGCGAGGATGCGCAGGTCGGAAGCGCGGGAGTTGAAGCCCACGAGCTGAGGATAGCTCTTGCCGATCGCCGTAACGAAGGGGCCGACGATGTTGATCTCTTGGCGCGATTTGGGGTCGTCGGGGTTACGCGGAAGCCACGCGAGGTCGAGCTTCGGGGGTTCGCCGGGGGTCTTGGGGGCGGTGCGCTTGACCATGGCGATGGAAACCACGCGGCTTTGAATCAGGCGCACGAAGGGCTGAGGCTGGGAGTCGGTGGCTCCGTTCGCCGCCCAGAGGCGTTCGAGGAGGGCGTCTTCGCTAAGCGTGGCACCTTCGGGGAAGAGCAGACGCGCCGAGGCAACGTCCGGTATCCACTCACAATCGAAGGCGATAACCAAGTCTCCAACGGTTCGAATCATGGGGCGGTCTCCTTGAGGAAGAGGCGAAGGTCGGCGTTATCAGGAAAGGTTGCCGAGAGGGCGGAGACGAGGCGACGCACGTGCCCAAGCTGTTGGGTGCTCATCTCGGGCAGGGCGGTGCGGGCAGTCTCCAGGAAGAGGGGAATCCAGGGTTGGGGGTCGGCGTGGCGCAGGAGGGTGGCGAGCGCACGCAGGAGGTCGTAAGGCTGCCCCGCCTTCCAATACCAATAGACGGCGTGCACCATCGGCTCGTGCCACGCTGGCTCCGCGCCGAGCTTACGCGTCAGCTCTTCTCCGCCTTCGGGGACTCCCAGCTCCGCGAGGTGAGCGCGGTAGTAACTGCCCGCCGTGTCCAAGTCTCCGCCGATTTTGTTTTCGAAGAGCCAGCCCATCTGGCGCATGAGAAGCACCGAGCGCGGGTTGACGGCGAGACCGCGCTTGAGCAAGCCCACGCCACGGCAGACCCACCGCCAACGCTCCGACGCCTCCTGGTGTGCGCTACTGACGTTGTACGCCAAGTTCCACGCGTTGAATGCCCAGCCCTCCTCGGAGGAAGGCTCAAGCGTAACGAGGATTTCGGTTAAGGGGACGATCTCGGCGTAACGGCACTGCCGCTGCAAGTCGCCGATGCGGAGCCACAGGATCTCCGCCAGAACGCCCCGGCACGACCCAAGCGCGACCGAGAGCATGGAGAGCGCGGGCGATTCGATTCCGACGGCGGGCGGAGCTGCTCGGCGCGTCAGGTTAAAGGAGAAGAGGCTCCCAAGCAACAGCACGCCCCCCACGCCGAGCGACGTGGCAAGGGCAAGGCGCGGATGCTCTCGGAGCGCGGTCATACTCAGGAGGCAAGGTGCGCTCGAAGGAAGTCGGCGAACTCGCGCAGGTCGTGCACCTCGATGTCGAAGGGCTCGCCACGCGGTTGCCCGAAGCCGTAGGCGCAGTGGCAGACCTTCACGCCCGCTCGCCGCCCCACTTCAAGGTCGGTATAGTGGTCGCCGACGACCCAGTCGGTGGGCTGGACGCGGTGGTGCATACGCTCGGCAGCGAGGAAGAGGAGCCCAGGGTGGGGCTTCAATTCCGGCACGTCGCCCCCGCCCACGGTTGTCTCGAAGAAGCGCAGGAGGTTGAGACGCTCCAGAATCACCGGGATGATGGTCGAAGTCTTGTTGGACGTAACCGCCATTTTGCACCCCAGGGCGTGGAGAGCTTCCAGTCCCTCAGGCACGCCGGGGTAGACGGTGGTATGCACCACGGGGTGCTCGGAGTACTGCCGGCGGTTGTTCGCCACAAGCTCGTCGATGCGATCGGCGTGATCGGGCATGGCGCGCAACATGAGCTGACGCGCTCCGTTGCCGACCATCCGGGTGATGTCGGCGAGGGGGAGGGGCGGGAGACCGTAATCGGCACGCGTGAGGTTGACGCTGTTGGCAATATCTGCGCGGGAGTCAATCAGCGTGCCGTCCAAGTCGAAGAAGAGTGTGGGGGCGTTCATCGCCTTCAGTATAGCACAGCGAAGCCCCCACACGGGCTGGAAGGACTACTTCGACTTCGCGACGGGGGTGAGCGCGGTGCCGTCCACTTTGTAGCCCTGCACCTTGAGGTGCTTGTCGTCTGCCTGCAGGAGGAAGACCGTGGCAATCTTGTCCGAAGGACCGCCACCCACGAGCGTGGGATAGGTCTGCCCCCGACTCCCTTCCGGAACGTAGGAGTACTGGTGCGTGTGCCCGGCGATGAGGAGATCTAAGCCGGAGCCAAACAAGACCGGCTCGATCTTCTCGCGCAAACGGGTTGGGCCATACCACTTGTCTTCCCGCGGGAGGTTGGCGTAGGGCGGGATGTGCATCACTGCCACGCGCCACGGCGCATCCTTCCACGCGCTCGACGCCACTTCTTTCTTTAGCCACTCTGCCTGCTCGGAGACGTAGGCATCGGTGTCCAGCAAGCCCCCGTAAACCGGCGTCTCGTCCAGCTTGTCCTCGCCACTGTCTATAAAGACGAAGCGCACGCTCCCGAGTGTGAATGCACCGTAGAAGCGACCGCACGCCAAAGGCGAGAGCACCTCCCGGATGCGACGCGCCATCGCTCCGCGGTACTCGTGGTTACCACGCAGGACGAGCGGGGTAACGTTCCCGGCGATGAGGGGCGGGAGGGCGCGCAGGAACCGCTTCTCGGCAGCCGGGATGGAGATGCAGTCGTCCTGACAATCGCCGTTGAAGATCGCAATCGCGGGCTTGGCTTGCTCCACCTCCTTGACGGCGAGCAGTTTGGGGACGAGGTCGACGTGCCCATGGAGGTCGTTGAAAATCGCCATCGTAAGGCTGTTACCCGCCTGCAAGCGTGGGCGCAACGTTAAGACGCCCCCGGACTGCGCCTTCCCGCGGACAATTTTATACGGCGCGAAGGTCGGGAGTGGTTCGGAGACGGCTTCCACGATGAGGGGCTTGAGGGGGTCGATCCCCCGCAACGTGATGCAGTGGTCGCACCGATTCGCCGCGATCATGCCGTCGAGGGAGGTGAACGCCTTGGTGCGGTCGGGGCTTTGCGCCTTGGATTCGTCTTGCGTCCAGTAGACAAAACCCGTTGTGGGCTCCGTGGTGCGCCAACGGACGTCGGCGGTATCCGGGGACGTAAATTGCACATACACGGGGAAGGCAAAGAGGCTCGGAGCTTCCGCCTTCTTCTCCGCGGGTGCCTCCTCGGCATGGAGCGCGGACGGGATAAGGGGCGCGGCAACGCCCAAAGCACTCAGCGACGCAATAAACTCTCTCCGATTCATGAATAAACCTTTCGAATGAGCGTGAATGGATACTCTTAGTCTAACCCTAACCCTGCCTTCCTGCAAGAAACCCTTCCCCTCCTTTTAAGCTCTGCTTACCCCAGAACGCACCTCCTTTTCCCAAAGCTCCCGCAACCGAGATCGGGGAGTCTCCGCACCGCGTTTGACCCGAACGCGGTGCGGACAGACCCCAAACTCGGTTCAGAGGGGTAGGGAAGGGGAATCCCTACCTTTTTGGTTGGGATAGGGAAAAGGGGGGTGTCCGCACCGCGATCGAGGTGAGTCCGGTTCGCGTTT
>CAVDHG010000166.1:0-4032 GCA_963608725.1 Agathobacter rectalis
AGATTGGGGTGAACGCGGTTGTGGGGGTGGGGGAGGGGGTGGCGAGGAGGGGTTAAAAAAGGTTTTTCTAATGGATTTCTAACACGCTTTTGTTGACGGCGGTGTGCTACAATATGCACTTCCTTATTCTTATTTTGGCTCCGACTGCGGTCGGAATTGAGAAAGAGGTTCATATGCTTCAACAGGGTCTAGTGCTCTTGGTCGCCGGCATGGGTATTGCCATTGGGTTCTTGTGGTTATTGGCAGTTGTTACGAACGGCATGGGCAAGATTGCCAGTAAGCTTAACCTCTTCCCCGAGCCCGCCCCGAAGAAGCCCGCAGCTCCCGCGCAGGATGATGCTGCAGTGGCTGTGGCGATTGCCGCCGCGGAGCGTCGTTAACCCCTTTTCCCCCCAACTCTCAAGACACGTGTAAGGTCAGACAATGAGCAAGAAGATTAAGTTCATGTGCACAGCGTTCCGCGACGGCTTCCAATCCGTCTACGGGGCGCGGGTTCTCTCCAAGGATTTCCTGCCGGCGGTAAAGGCGGCGTACGACGCGGGCATCCGCTGGTTCGAGGCGGGTGGCGGTGCGCGTTTCCAGAGCTGCTACTTCTATTGCCGTGAAGACGCCTTCGACGTGATGGACGCCTTCCGCAAGACTTGCCCCGAGGCAGACTTGCAGACCCTCTCGCGTGGCGTCAACGTGGTCGGGCTTGACAGCCAGCCTTCCGACATCATCAAGCTCCACGCCCAGATGTTCAAGAAGCACGGCATGACCACGATCCGCAACTTCGACGCGCTCAACGACGTCAACAACCTGAAGTGGTCGGGTCAGTGCATCCACGACGCCGGGCTGAAGCACGAAGTGGTCGTGACCATGATGGGCTTGCCCCCGGGTGTGGACAACAAGGGCGCGCATACGCCCGAGTTCTACGCCGAGCGCATCCAGCAGATCCTCAAGGCTGAGATTCCCTTCGACCGCGTCTGCTTCAAGGACGCCTCCGGCACCACCGCTCCGCGCACGGTGTATGAGACCATCAAGCGCGCACGCAAGCTCCTGCCCGAAGGCACGCACATCCAGTTCCACTCGCACGAGACGGCGGGCAACGGCTTGACCTGCTACCTCGCCGCCCTCGAAGGCGGAGCCGACGGTATCGACCTCTCGATGGCTCCCGTTTCCGGTGGCACCTGCCAGCCCGACATCATCACGATGTGGCACGCGCTGCGTGGCTCCGAGTTCGACCTCGATATCGACATCGAGAAGATCCGCGCCGCAGAGGAAGTCTTCAAGGACGCGATGAAGGATTACTTCCTCCCGCCCGAAGCCCTCTCCGCCAGCCCCGTGATCATTTGGTCGCCTATGCCCGGCGGTGCGCTCACCGCCAACACCCAGATGCTCCGCGACAACGGGCTGATGGGCAAGTATGACCAGATGATCGACGAAATGTACGACTCCGTCCGGTGCGGTGGCTTCGGCACCTCCGTGACGCCCGTTTCGCAGTTCTACTTCCAGCAGGCGTTCAACAACGTCATGTTCGGCAAGTGGAAGAAGATCGCTCCCGGTTACGGCAAGATGGTGCTCGGTTACTTCGGGCGCACCCCCGCCGCTCCCGACCCCGAGGTGGTCAAGATCGCTTCCGAACAGCTCGGTCTCGAGCCGACGACCAAGACCGTCCTGGAGATCAACGACGCCGATCCCAAGAAGGGACGCGCTGCCGCCGAGAAGATGCTCACCGAAGCGGGCTTGCCCGTAACCGATGAGAACGTCTTCATCGCCGCCTCCTGTCTGGAGAAGGGCATCGCCTACCTGAAGGACCCGGCGAACGCGCCCCTCGGCATCCGCCTCAACGAGAAGCCCAAAGCCACCTCCGCCGGCGGCGCCTGCACGGTAACCGTCAACGGCAAGGCTTACGGCGTGGAGCTTAAGGACGGCAAGGCAATCGTCAACGGCAAGACCTACGACTACTCCCTGGCTGACGGCATCTCCGCCTCCGCCACGCCTGCCACCGCTTCGGCAACGGGCGAACCCGTAACCGCGCCTGTCCCCGGGCTCATCCTGCGCATCCTCGCCCAACCCGGCACCGCCGTCAAGGCTGGCGACGAGATCCTCGTCATGGAAGCGATGAAGATGGAGCTGCCCATCAAGGCTCCCCACGACGGCGTGATCGCGTCCATCGCCGTGAACAATGGCGATAAGGTTGTGGCGGGCGACACGCTCGCGACGATGTAAGCGACAACGCAGAGGAGTTCTAGCAATGATGCTTAAGCCTTTCCTGACAGCCCTGGCTCTGGTGGCGGGCGTCTGCGCCTACGCGCAAGCCCCCGCCCAGGCTCCGACCGCTCCCGCGCCGTCGACCCCGGCTCCGGCAGCGGCGCAGACCGCGAGCGCGAATAAGTTCGAGGGGATTCAGTCGACCGTTCAGCTCGTCAAGCTCCGCCGTCAGCTCCTCCGCGAGAATGACGCCGCCTTCGAGGACAAGACGAACGACACCGACCAACGCTTCCACGGCTCCTACCTTCACGTTACCAACGGGTACATGACGACGGACGATACGCCCGGCGCGGATAAGGCGGCGTACGAATCGTACAACTACTACGTCAACCCCAAGACCGGCAAGCGTCAGCTCCGCTTCCCCGACCTCCAGGGCAAGCAAATCGACCTCCCGCAGGTTACGGGCGTCATCCACTCCCACCAAGTCGGCGACGCCAAGCTCACCGCAAGCCGCATCGCCAGCATGTGGGGCTCGACCGGCATCATGGGCTTTGCCCTCAAGGATCCGCCCGCCGCTGCCCCCGTTGCCGACGCGCTCCCCTCCGGTCATCCCGCGACGGTGCTTCCCTTCGGCATCAGCCAGCTCCTGATGATCTTGGTGTGCTTGCTCCTCATCTACCTGGCTATCGTCAAGGGCTTCGAGCCCCTCTTGCTCCTGCCCATCGGCTTCGGCGGTTTGCTCGCGAACATCCCCTTCGCGGGGCTTACCGCGGCTCCCGTCCTGGACTCGCTGGGCAACGTTGTCGAGCCCGGCGGCTTCCTTTACTACACCTTTGAGATGGGCATCAACTCCGGTCTCTTCCCCATCCTCATCTTCATGGGCGTGGGCGCGATGACGGACTTCGGTCCCTTGATTGCCAACCCCCGCACCGCCCTCCTCGGCGCGGCTGCCCAGCTGGGCATCTTCACCGCTCTGCTCGGCGCACTGGCTCTCACCCTCTGCTTCAACTCGATTAACTTCTTCATCACCGACGCCGCTTCCATCGGCATCATCGGTGGCGCGGACGGTCCCACCGCCATCTGGCTTACCACCAAGCTCTCGCCCGACCTCCTGGGCGCGATTGCCGTGGCTGCCTACTCCTACATGGCGCTCGTCCCCGTCATCCAACCGCCGATCATGAAGTTGCTGACCACCAAGGAGGATCGCCTCATTAAGATGAAGCAGCTCCGCGAGGTCTCGAAGACCGAGAAGGTCATCTTCCCGCTCTGCGTGCTCCTGCTCTGCGCGGCGCTTCTGCCCTCCGCCGCTCCCCTGATTGGTGCCCTCATGCTCGGCAACCTGGCGAAGGAGTGTGGCGTGGTCGACCGCCTTTCGGACACGATGGCGAACAGCTTGTGCAACATCGTAACCATCCTGCTGGGTCTCTCCGTCGGCTCCAAACTTGCCGCTGAGAAGTTCCTCAACATGGAGACGCTCGGCATCCTCGTCCTCGGCGTGATTGCCTTCGGCGTGGGCACCGCTGGTGGCGTCTGGATGGCAAAGCTGATGAACCTCATCTGGCGCAAGGACAAGATCAATCCGCTTATTGGTTCGGCGGGTGTCTCTGCCGTGCCGATGGCGGCTCGCGTTTCGAACAAGGTGGGTCTGGAATACGACCCCACGAACTTCCTGCTCATGCACGCGATGGGTCCGAACGTCTCTGGCGTGATTGGCTCTGCGGTTGTTGCCGGCGTGCTCTACTTCTGCTGCCGCTAACCGCTCCCGCAGAGGTTATAAACCCCTTCAGGGCGTCCCCACCCGGGACGCCCTTTTTCGTACCCCCACAACCGCCTTCCCCC
>CAVDHG010000167.1:0-3943 GCA_963608725.1 Agathobacter rectalis
GGTCTTCCCGGTTCGCGTTTACCCCAAACGCGGTGCGGAGGCGGGGAGATCGTGGTTGCGGGGAGGGGGGGGGGTTGGGGGGCGGTTAGGGGAGGGAGGGTGCGACGGTTCCCGGTGGGTGGGGATTGTGTGTGTCTGGAAGGAGTTAAGAAAAAAGAAAAAGGGCGCGGGAGGGGAGTCCTGCGCCCTGGGAAAGGAGAAGTGTTGGAGCTTAGCGACCTTCGTCGAGCATGGCTTCGCCGATGTTCAGGCAGTCTTCCTTCAGGCGGCGGTAGATGTTGAGCACGTCCAGAACAACCACCACGCAGAGCGGGTCAATGGTCGGGTCGTGGTCGGTCATGCGCGTCATCTGCGCTTTGCGAATCTCCTTCACGCGGGCGGAGATGCCGGCGGCGTCCGGGTGCATATGCGCGAGAAGATCCGCTGCGTGCGTCTTGCCCTGGCGGAAGGCTTCAGAGACGGTTGCCGCAAAGGCGCGGCACATATCGTGCAGGCTGATGAGGTCGTCGCGCCCGCGGTCGGAGAGCTTCATGCCCGAGCGGCGCATGCGGATAAACTGCTTGAGGAGGGCGGCGGCTTCGTCGGAGACCGACTCATACTCGTCCGCCACGCGCAGGAGCATACGCGCCCGGTTGGCGACGTCGGAGGGGAGGTTGGTGGTCATGATGACGCCGAGGAACTCGGAGACTTCGTGCTGGAGGACGTCCAGCTCCTCTTCGGCGTGGAAGATGCCGTTCTCGAGGTCGGGCGTGCTCTTACCCAGGAGCACCTGGCGGAAGTCGTCGAGGAGCGATTCGCAGCGTTGGCTCATGTGCTCGACCTCCTTGCGCGCCTGCTCCACGGCGACCACGGGGGCGAGCTTGAGGGGGTTGAGGACGGTGAGGCGCGGCATTTCGTGGATCTTCGGCTCGGGGATGATCCAGCAGATGAGGCGGGCGAATTGCTTGGTAAAGGGAAGGAAGAAGCAGGTGTTGATGCAGTTGAACGCCGTGTGGATGCCCGCGACGGCGAAGCCGAGTCCGTTCGGGTTCATCTTGGAGATGCCCAGGGCGTTGTCGACCATCGGCAGGAGGATGGGGAAGAGGGGCGCCATGATGATGACGCCGATGAGGTTGAAGAGGGTGTGCGCCAAGGCGGCTCGGCGGGCGTTGGTGGGCGTGCCGATGGCGGCGAGCCAGGTGGTAACGGTGGTGCCGATATTCATGCCCAGGACGAGGGTAGCGGCGGTGTCGAACGTTATCAGGCGTTGGGTCACGAGCACGACGGCGATAGCGGTGGTGGCAGAGGAGCTTTGGATCAACGCCGTAGCCACCGTGCCCACGATGATGCACTTGAGCATACCCCACGCGCTGTAGCTCGCGGTTACGGGGTCATACACGTCGAAGGTGAGGAGGGCTTGCTTGAAGCTCTCGGTGGTGGAGAGCGGCTCCATGTTCGTCTTCACGATGTCCAGACCGTAGAAGATGAGACCCAGCCCGAGGAATATCAAGCCCCAGTACTTCCAGCTTTCGCGCTTGGCAAAGAGGTAGAAGAGGGCAGAGACGCCCGCCAGCCCCAAGCCGAAGGAGGCATCCAGCGCCGGGAAGAACGCCACCAACCACGCCGTAACCGTGGTGCCGATGTTCGCGCCGATAATCACGTGGATGGCTTGCAGGAGGGTCATGATCCCCGAAGTTACCATGCCCACGACCATCACGGTCGTTACTGCCGAAGCCTGAATAATGCCCGTAACCACCGCGCCCGTCAGCACGCCGGCAAAGCGGTTCGTGGTGGCAGCTGCGACGAGTTGGCGCATCTTGGGGCCGGCGACCGCTTGCAAGCCGTCGGAAATCTGCTTCATGCCCAGGAGGAAGATACCCAAGCCTCCGATTACGGCAGCGAAGGTTCCGACGGTAAAGACCGCTGTCGGCGCGGCATCAAGAATCATGCTCATGGAAGTGTCCGGTGGGTGTTGGGAAAGGGGAGGTTCGGCGCGGGGGTGGCTTAGGGGTCGGGGATGAAGAGCTTCTGCCCCACCTGAAGCTTCGAGGGGTCGGAGAGCTTGTTGGCTTTGAGAATCGCATTCATCGAGACGCCGTATGCCTGCGCGATCGCAGAAAGCGTCTGCCCGGCTTCGACGGTGTGATTGTATCCGCTCTTCTGGCGTGCGGCTTCTGCTTCGCGAGCCTTACGCGATTCGGCGGCGCGCTTCTCGGTGAGGGCGGAAATGCGCTTCGAGAGGTCGTCGACAATCTCATCGCGGAGCTTGCCCTGCGAGGCACGGAGCGAGGCGACGTCCGAACGCAGTGCCGCGACTTCGTCCTTGCTGACCGCTCCGCTCCCGCGCTCCAGGGCGTTGAGGCGCGTTGCGAGCGAGGCTTGCTGTTGCTCCACGCCATCGAGACGCGCCGAGAGCGTCATGACCATCCGCTGAACTTCGCGCAATGCCTGCGCCTGTTGGGCGAACGCCGCCTGCGACGCCGAAGCGCCGCTCACACGTTGTGCCATCAGCCCTCCGCAGAGAGCTACGCTAAAGAGTAAAAGAAGTGTTGTTCGCATAAGACAAAAAACGGATGCGCGTACTGCACATCCGTTCCTCAATTATGAAAGCAGGGCTTGAGAGAGCTTTTCAATCAGCACGTCCGCCCGTTGGACGCCCACCATCGTTTCGACCGGCGAGCCATCCTTAAAGAGAATCAACGTTGGGATCGACTGCACGCGGAACTGCGCCGCGACGCCCGGCTCCTGATCGATATCCACCTTCCCGATGCGCACCTTGCCGTTCAGCGACTCGGGGAGCTCGAGCTTGTCCAGGATTGCCCCCTGCATTTTGCACGGGCCGCACCACGTTGCCCAGAAGTCAACAAGGACAACCCCTTGCTTGACCGCTTCCTGAAACGCCTGCGCCGTGAAGTGCTCGATCGTCATAAACCATCCCTTCGCGTAACGGGCGGAAACCCTCCGCCATCGTTGCCCACCATCATACCAAATTCTCACCGCGGGGCGCACACGGCGCAAACGCGCTTTTGCTTAACGCCCCCGCTCGGCTCTCAGCGTTTGGATGCCGACTTCACCCCGAGCACGCTCCCATTCTTCCCGCGGAAGGTGGTGTTGCCGGCGTTGTCCGACTGCGCCCGCGCTTGGACAACGCCGTTTTTGTCGCGGTAGACAACGCTCCCGGAAGGCTCCACCTGGCTTCTACCCACCACCGCGCCATTCTTGCTCCGGTAGGTAACGTTGCCGAGGGCGTCCTGCTGACTGCGCCCGACCACCGAGCCGTGCTTGTCGCGGTAGGTGACGTTGCCGAGGGCGTCCACCTGACTCCGACCGAGCACGGAGCCATTTTTATCGCGGTAGACGGTGTTGCCCTGCGCGTCTGTCGTGGCGCGAGCGATGACGACGCCATTTTTGTCCCGGTAGACCTGACTGCCCTGAGCGGATTTAGTCTCCGCCTTCCCTGCCTGTGCACCCAACGCGCAAGCACTCATCGCCACACCGAGAACCATCCAACAAATCCTGACCATAACCTTCCTCCTTTCACACAATTCTTTTTAACACATCCCCCGCCTCTTTTTCAACCACCCCCGCAACCGCGTTCTCCCTCTCTCCGCACCGCGTTTCCCCCAAACGCGAACCGACCTCGCCCCAATCTCGGTTCACCCTCCTTTTTTCTTTTTCCCCTGCCAGACACACACAATCCCCACCCGCCGGGAACCGTCGCGCCGTCGCGCCCCCTAACCGTCCCCCGCACCCTCCATCACAAAAACCACTCCCTCCTGCCCCTTCGTTCCGTCACCTTTCCCCTAACTTTCACTCCCTCCTCCGCTTAAAACCTCCCTGCCTAACTTTTTAGACGGGGTCAACGCACTTTTTGCCCCTTTTGGGGTGTTTTTCGGCGTTTTCGAGGGCGTTTTGTGGGGTGGGGTGGACGCCGGAGGCGTCCGTTGTGTGTGTCTGGCAGGAG
>CAVDHG010000168.1:0-3878 GCA_963608725.1 Agathobacter rectalis
GGAAGCGGTGCCCGAATTAAGGTTCGCGGTTTGCCCGCGGAGATGGAAGGCGGGCAGGTTATGCCAAGTCTTGGTACATCTCGTAGGCGGCGTCGGGCTTCAATCCCTTATGGATCACAGCCCCGACGGCGCGAATCATGGCAGCGGGATGCTCGGACTGGAAGACGTTGCGCCCCATATCCACGCCCGCGGCACCATCGTTGATCGCCCGGTAGGCAAGCTCCAAGGCGTCGCGCTCGGGCACCTTCTTACCGCCGGCAATCACGATCGGCACGGGGCAGGCGGCAGTAACCGTCTCAAAGCCCTCGGTGTAGTAGGTCTTGACGACGTTGGCACCGTTCTCGGCGCAGATGCGCGTAGCAAGGCGGAAGTACTTCGCATCCCGCGTCATTTGCTTGCCCACGGCGGTTACGCCCATGACGGGAATACCGTACTTCTGTCCCACGTCAACCGTGTGATAGAGGTTGGCGACGGTCTTGGCTTCGGTGAGGGTGTCGCCCACCGCCACCATCACAGCGAGCGCGGCGGCGTTGACGCGGACAGCATCCTCGGCGGCAACCACAACGTTGTCGTTCAGGTTCGTCAAGATGGAGGTTCCGGCGTCGGCACGCAGGCAGACGGGGATATCGGCAGTCGGCGGGATGACGGAGCGCAGGATGCCACGCGTGCACATAAGGCAGTCGGCATACTTCAGCAACGGCACGATGGAGAGGTCGATGCGCTCGACGCCACCGGTCGGCCCCATGATGAAGCCGTGGTCGCACGCCAGCATGAGCGCACGCCCGTCCTTGGGATTGAAGATGCGCGAGAGGCGGTTCTTCATGCCCCAATCGAGGTTGCCGCACCCCTTGAGCGGGAATCCGGCGGTCTTCTGCGGGGTGCCCACGCCAAAGGCGGAGGCTTCCTTAAAGTTTTCCATGTCAGGCATTGGAGAAAGTCCTTCCTTACTAATCAAGCTACTGAACAAATGCGGCGAAGAGGATCGCCATGGAAGCCGAGCCGGCATCGACGGCTCCGACGGAGCGTTCGCCGAGGTTCTTGGCGCGCCCGAAGCGAGCCTGCATCCCGGCGGTGGCTTCGGAGCCAGCCTTGGCGGCTTGGGCGGCGGCGGCGAACATCGCCTCCTCGCCTTCGGGTTGCGCCTTGAGGAGGGCTTCGGTGGCGGGCTGAAGGGCGTCCATCATCGTCTTGTCGCCTTGACGGGCACGGGTAACGGCGCAGATTTCGTCGTACCCGCCCTCGAAGAGCGTGGCAATCTCGGAGGCGTCCAGCGACGTCTTGCCCGCGGGGACGGCGTCTGCCATGCCCTCGAACCATGCGCCGTAGAGCGAGGAGGTGGAGCCGGAGGTCTCCGACTCCAACCGCTCTGCCATGTCGGTGAGGAGGGACTTGAAGTCGGCTCCCTCGGCGTGAACGATGGCGTTGAGGGCGGCGACAATCGCCGTGCCGTGATCGCCGTCGCCACCGGTGGCAGCGTCCAGCTCAGAGAGGTGTTTCTCTTGGGCGACGATTTCCGCCTGCGCCTTGCGCCAAACGGACTTAAAGGTTTCAAGCGTCATAGTTGTGTTACCCGATGCACGTCCAGTAGGGGGTGTTGGCGCGAGCCTTGAGGAGGGCTTCGCAGGTGGGGCAGACCTTGGCGAGGATCATCTGGAAGCCCGCCATTTCCTGCACGGTGAGAAGCTCCGTTGCCAAACCGTTTACCAACGTGATCCCGCGTGCAGCGAGTTCCTTGGAGGCGGCGCGGTAGCAAATCAGCATTTCCATGGCGGTGGTGGAGCCGGAGCCATTGATGATGAGGAGGGCGCGGTCGCCACTCTGGAGCCCCGTGGCACTGACGAGCTTCTCAACCATAATCTTGGCAGTGGCGTCGGCAGTCTGCATCTTCATGATGCCACCGCCACCCTCGCCGTGCTGACCCATGCCGATTTCCATTTCGTCGTCGGCAAGCGAGCCAATCTCTGCGCCGTTCTGCGGGTGGGTAGCCACCTTGAGGGCGACCGAGAGCGTTGCCAAGTGCGCATGAAACGCCTTGCCAATCTCCAGCACTTCGTCGATGCTCTTGCCCTGCTCGCACGCAGCACCCATCACCTTCATGAGCGGAATGCACCCGCCCAGACCGCGACGATCCTCGGGATCGGCGTCAATGCCAGGGGCGATATCCTCCTGCACCACGATTTCCTTAACGGCAAGACCCGCCTTCTCGGCAAGGCGCAGAGCTTTGCGAGCGGACATACGGTCGCCATTATGGTTGAGCGTAAGCAGGATGACGCCCGCGGGGCGATTGAGGAGCTCTAGGGCTTCGAAGACTTTGGGACCGCCCGGCGCAGCGAAGACATCCCCCGCCACCGCCGCGTCCGCCATGCCTTCACCCACGAAGCCGTGCATGGCAGGCTCATGACCGGTGCCGCCGAAGCAGACCAGAGCCACCTTGTCCTGAGGCTTGGGCTGGGCGCGGACAACGATACGCTCGTTGACCACCTTCACCTTATCGGAATACGCGAGCGCGAGCCCTTCCAACATCTCGGAGGTCAGGTTCGCGGGGTCGTTAATAAACTTCTTCATGGGCATAGCAAGACCTTTCTCTTAATGGAAGTGGGGTGGCACGCTTGGGTGCCACCGCCGAGGAAGAAACTCACTTGGGCTGATAGAATTCAACCACCGTGTCGTTGTCGTAGACGAAGGCGATGAAGGCGTTGCCGATGTCCATCTTCTGCCAGAGGATCGACTTACCGGCGATTGCCTCATCGATATTCTCGACTTCATACGCCACGTGCGGTTGCTCCTGGATCGCCGCCGCCATGGGGGAATCCACCTCGAAGTAGAGGAACTCAATGGCGTACTTATCCTTCGAGGCGTCGGTAATCCAAACCTTCAACGGCTCAACGAAGACCATGTCCGGCATCTTCTCGCCGACGATCATTCCGGTGTGCAGGTATTTCATGATTCGTGCCTTTCCTCTGCGCAATTAGAACTTGACGCCGGGGCAGCTGAAGCGCAACCCGTTGCCATCGTGGTAGGTGGCATACTCGGAGACAACCGCGCCCTCGGGTCCGCCCATCATGAAGTGCCACGACTCATCCTTCGGCAGGGGGTGAACCGCGCCATCGGCTTCCCACTTCTCCACGTGGACGCAGTTCATGTGCGGCACCTGGCACTTGGCGAGCATAGCCTTCACTTCGGGGAACTTGTCCAGGTTCGGCTCGCCGATCTCGCTGAAGCCGTAGACCGAGCCATAGCGCACTTGCCAGCTCTCGTGCTTGCACTGCAGGGGGCCCTTGTCGTCGGTGGTGGGCAGATGGCGGTGCTCGGCGATCGACTGCCCGGGCAACAGGAAGATTTCGTGCGCGAAGTACTGCTTCTCACGGCTGTTCACCCAGAAGAGCCCGCCCATGCCAAACGCGGCGAAATCGCCTTGCGCGAAGTCAACCGCCCAGAGGAAATTGGGATCGGTGGTGTAGCGACTGTAGACGGGCGCGCCGAGCTTGCGGATCATGTCAAGGTAGGCATTCTTGGCGGCGGCGGCGTCAAACTTCCCATCCTTATAGAAAGCACTGTTATCCATATGGGTCAACTCCTTAGGTTTCGTACAGGTATTAGAACCGCAGCATCCTGCCACGGAAAGCGTAAGCGAAGCAGCCAATACCGTCATGGCACCGGCGCGCATCATGGTCAATGTGTTCATTCGTGTTTCCCTTTCTGACTTTGAGCGGAACGAACCCTTCCGCCTAACATGTCCAGTATAACACCTTCCCCGCCCCTCGGTAAACCCCAAACCTACCCTCCCCCAAAATTTCCTCCCCCCGCAACCGAGTTCCCCCTCTCTCCGCACCGCGTTTGAGGTAAACGTGAACCGGACTCACCTCGATCGCGGTGCG
>CAVDHG010000169.1:0-3857 GCA_963608725.1 Agathobacter rectalis
GGCTTGACAAGTCGGGGCGCATCCATATAATACGCGCGCATTCCTTTTGAGTTAGAGGGAATGTAATTCAAGGAGTATCGGAATTATGGCAACGAAGAAGACCACAAAGCCGGCGACGGCGAAGGCGACCGCGAAGAAGGCGGTTAAGGCTCCGGCGAAGAAGGCGACGGCTTGTGCCTGCGCTTGCCCGAGCAAGAAGAGTGCGACCCCGAAGGCAACCCGCGTTACCTTCCACGTGCGTGCGGAAGTAGGCAGCAAGGTGTTCCTTGCCGGGAGCTTCAATGGTTGGTCGCCGACCGCGAAACCCATGGTGGACAAGACCGGTAAGGGGGAATTCACCTGCGCGCTCAACCTCCCCAAGGGCAAGTACGAATATAAGTTCGTCATCAACGGCTCCTGGTGCGCCGACCCCGAGTGCGCCGAGTGGGTGCAGAACGACATGGGCACGCTCAACAGCGTCAAGATTGTCGACTAAGGGTTCAGCCCCATTAGGCTGGCGCGTGGATTCATGCGCAGAGGGGGAGCTACGGACGCCGTGGCTCCCCTCGTCTTTTCGGGAGCTTTGTTATACTGCTACCTATGCCGTTTTCCCTTTCAACATCCTACTTCGCGGGGCGGGAGTGGCGTCCCGAAACGTGTGCAGCCTTTGCGCGAGAGCTGGGCTTTGCGCAGGTGGAGTTGGGCTACTTTACGCGGGAGGGGGAGTTGGGCGCGTGGGAAAGGGCGTTGGCAGAGGAGGGGCTGGCGGTGTCGAGCTTGCACGCCTTCTGTCCTGTCCCGCTCGAAATGCCCCAGTTGGGACCCGAAGCCTTCAGCTTGGCATCCTTGGACGCCTTGGAGCGCGATGTGGCGTGCACGGCAATGCGCAGGACGCTCGATTGTGCGCAAGCCTTCGGGGCGCGGGCAGTGGTGGTTCATGGCGGGCGCGTGCCCTTGCGTAAGCCGGGAATGCTCTTCGGCGCGAAGCCCTATCGGTCGCAACTGGAGGAGGTCTACCGGGCGCACGGCGTAACGCCCGGCGTGGAGCTGGTGGAGCAAGAACGGCTCTACCGCTCGTCGATGGCTCCGCGGTTGCTGGACGCGCTCTCCTTCTCGCTGGAGCGACTCCTTCCCCTCTTCGAAGGGGCGGGCGTGGTGCTGGCGTTTGAGAATCTGCCGGGGCTGGAAGCCTTCCCGGATCCGGCGGAAGTGGCGTTCCTGCGCAGTCGGTTCCCGAGCGAAGCGTTGGGCGCGTGGTACGACGTTGGGCACGGCGAGCGCAAGGCGCGTTCGGGCGATTGGGAGGTGGAAGCGGCGTTGGAGCAGACGCTGGAGATGACGGTGGGCGTGCACATTCACGATGTGCGCGGGAGGCTGGAGGATCACCGTGCGCCCGGCGAGGGGGAAGTCGACTTCGGGGCGTTGGGTGCGCTATGGGAGAAGCGCGGACTCCTGCACGTTTTCGAGCCTTCGCCGGAGGTAACGCCCAAAGCCCTGAGGCGGGGCGTGGAGATCTTTCGCACGGCAACGGGGATTGCGTGATGGCGTTTGCGCAGGTGGCATTGGAGCAAGTGCCCGACCAACTCTTTACGTATGCGGTGCCCGAGGGGTTGCGCGTGGAGGTGGGGCAGAAGGTGCAGGTGCCGTGGCGGCGCGTGCGTCACGCCGGGTACGTGGTCTCGCTCTCCGAAACCTCGCCCTACGTTCCGAAAGCTAAGCCCGCTCAGCCCGACCTCTTTGGAGCCACGCCTCCGGGGATTAAGGCGATTTGCGCGGTGGAGGATCCCTTGCCTTACTTTTCGCCGGGGACGATTCGCCTCCTGCGCTGGATGGCGGAGTATTACTCGGTGGGCTTTACGCTCGCGCTGCGCAGTGCCCTGCCCGCCCCCGTCCGGGAGAAGGGAAGCCGACCCCAAGAGCGTTTCGTGGTCTCTCCCATCCTCCCCCCGCCCCCGCACCTGCCCGCGCTCACCAAACGCCAGAAGGCTCTTTACGAGGACATCGTGCGCGTCGATGGCGGGCGGATGCGCCAGCTCTGCGAGGAGTTGAAGACCACGCCTGCCACGCTCCGCAAGCTCGCCGAGGCGGGCTATATCACCTGCGAGAAGGCGGAGACGCCGCGTAACCCCCTGGCGGGGCGCACGATCCTCCCTTCGCGTCCCAAGCCCCTGACGCCCCTGCAGGCGAACGCGCTCGAAGCGATTCGCACGGCGGAGAAACCTGTCCTGCTCTTTGGCGTAACCGGTTCCGGGAAGACGGAAGTGTATATGCAGGCGATCGCCCAGACGCTTGCCGAGGGGAAGAGTGCCATCGTCCTCGTCCCGGAGATCGCGCTTACCCCGCAGACGGTCAACCGCTTTGCTTCGCGTTTCGGGCGGACGGTCGCGGTCTTGCACAGTGCGCTGAGCGATGGCGAGCGGCACGACGAGTGGCACCGCATTCGGCGCGGGGAGGCGCAGGTGGTGGTGGGCCCGCGCTCTGCGGTCTTTGCGCCCGTGCGGTCGCTGGGGTTGATGGTGGTCGACGAGGAGCACGACAGCGGGTATAAGCAGGACGAGAGCCCGCGTTATTCGGCTCGCGACGTGGCGGTGATGCGCGCCTCCTTCGAGGGGGCGAAGTGTGTCCTGGGCTCGGCAACGCCCTCGCTGGAGAGCTGGCACAACGCCACCTTCAGCCACAAGTACACCCTCGTGCGCATGGACGAACGGGTCGGCGGGAGCGAATTGCCCAGCGTCTACACCGTGGATATGCGCGAGGCAGCCCACCCCGGCGAACCTGTCCCCCTCTTCAGCGAACAGCTCCTCAACGCCATGAAGGCGCGCTTGCAACGGGGCGAGCAGACCATTCTCTTCCTCAACCGACGCGGTTACGCGCCCACCTTCCAATGCCCGCAGTGTGGCTTCGTCTTCGCCTGCGAGCGGTGTAGCAACAAGCTCACCTACCACGCGAAGGACGACACCTTGCGTTGCCACCTGTGCGGTGCGTGGCGTCGCCCCCCGCAGAAGTGCCCGCAGTGTGGCGCGGGGGACTTCCGTCGCCTGGGCATGGGCACCCAACGCGTCGAGCAAATCCTGACCAAGCTTCTGCCCGCAGCCCGCATCATCCGCATGGACGCCGACAGCACCGCCCGTCGCCACAGTCACGACGAGCTTCTCTCCGCCTTTCGCGCTAAGGAGGCGGATGTTCTCCTCGGCACGCAGATGATCGCCAAGGGGCTGGACTTCCCGAACGTTACCCTCGTGGGCATCCTCGCTGCCGACCGCTCCCTCAACATGGCATACGACTTCCGCGCCGCCGAGCGCACCTTCCAGCTCATCGCGCAGGTCTCCGGCAGGGCGGGTCGTGGCACCCTCCCCGGCGAAGTCTACGTCCAAACCTTCCAACCCGAGCACCCCGCCATCCGCGCCGCGTGCCACTGCGATTTCGACCGCTTCGCCGCCGAGGAGCTGGAGGAACGTCGCGCCAACGACCTTCCGCCCTTCTGTAAGCTCGCGTGCGTGACCTTCCAGGGACAGGACGAACGCTTCGTCCGCGCCACGGCAGAGCAAACCGCCAACGCCATGACGGCTTGCCGGGGCTTAACCGTCTCTCCTGCCTCCCCCGCCCCGCTCGAACGGAAGGAGGACTTGTGGCGATGGCAACTCCTCCTCCGGGCACCTTCCTCCCGCGCCATAACCGCCGCCTGCGACCACTTCCTGCCCAAACCCGACCGCATCACCCCCCGCCTCCGCATCCTCGTCGACATCGACGCCCTCTTCCTCAACTAACCCCCACTCCCCCCGCAACCGAGATCGGGGTCTCTCCGCACCGCGATCGGGTCAAACGCGGTGCGGACAGACCCCAAACTCGGTTCAGAGGGAGTTATGAACACGCTTTTC
>CAVDHG010000170.1:0-3768 GCA_963608725.1 Agathobacter rectalis
ATATGACCGAGATCCACCTAATCGTCTTAACGGGTTCCTCCTCGGGGGAGACGCTCGTCGTTCGACCCCCGGAAGCGACCATTGGGCGTTCCCACAAGGCAACACTTCGCATTGACGATCCCTCCCTCTCACGCCTACATTTCAGCATCTCAATTGTGTCGGACAACGCGACTGTCCAGGATCTCGGCTCATCCAACGGGACAACGCTGAACGGCGTACCCGTTACTCAAGAGCCGCGCCCGTTACACGCTGGCGATGTGCTTACCGCTGGCGACGTTGCACTCCGCGTTGAAATGGCGCAAGCTTCGGATTCTCCAAAAGTCCAACAACTTAACATCCTAAACGTCGCACCTCTCGAAGAGGATGGCGCATCGCTACTCTTCCAGCACGACGACGATAAAAAGAGCGCGAATAGCAATCCGCTTCTTGAGGAGATCGATTTCTCCATCCGCCAGACCGAATCGGAGCAACAGCCTAACCCTCCGGCGAACAAGCGTCGCGCCCTAGTCCTCGGCGCAATCCTTGTTCTCTTTGTGCTCTGCCTCGGCGTCCTTATTTCCGGATTTTATTCCAGCAGAGAGAAGACGTCGCGGCCGACCAAATCTCCCCAGCAACTGGCGAAGATTGAGGATGCGCCCCTTGAGTTTCGCTACGAACGCTTGAGCATCACGGATAAGGCACTCTTCCGATACGTCTTAACCTACACCCCATCCGGAACGCTCGCCCTCTCAATTGACGACCTTGGCGAAACGGATCGCAGCTTCACCAAGCAGAAGGCTCTCTCCTCGCACGCCCAAGACGTCTTGCGAAAAGAAATCATTGAAACCCGTTACACGGAGATCCCGGAGCTCTTCCCCGAGCGAAGCGCAGATGGCGTAACCCTTCAACAGCGGAAGGTGCTTATCGTTCTTGGGAACGAGATCTGGGAGCGCACCGCCGAGAATGTCGACGTGCGCCAATTCTCGGATCTCTGCTCGAAGCTGGAGGATTTCGCGCAGAACGAACTCGGTCTCTGGGCGTCGCGTTATTCTGTCGCGGAGTTGCAGGTGTTGGGGAAAGAACAGCTCGACCTCGCCCGCCGGTATTGGGAGCAACGCGACTTGGACGACGAAAAGCTTTTCCTGGCTCTGACGGCTTACAAGAAAGGGCTCTCCGCGCTTGAGACGCTCAACCCTAAACCCGAATACGTGCATGATTTGACCGAGGGTTTACAGCAAGCCGATGCCTTGCTTACAGAGCGTTACGCCGCCGTCTCCTTCGCGGTCGACCAAGCTCTCAACACACAGCAATACGACACTGCCGCCAAGCAACTCCGCAAAATCTTGCAGATGATTCCCGATCGTGATGACGAGCGCAACCAAAAGGCGATGGAAAAGCTCCTGCTCGTTGAAAACCGCTTCCTTAAGAAGGGAGGGCGCTAATGAAACGCCACCTTGCTCAACTCCTCGCCTGCCTCCTCGTGTGCTTCGGCATTCCCGCCCTTCGTGCGCAGGACGCCTCTTTCGCCACCTTGCGTCTTACCTCCGAGCCGGTAGCAACATTTACGCTCAATAACGCCACGCTCAAGACCGGGCTCAACGTTACCCAGCAAGTCCCCAGCGACACGCCCCTCCTCCTTAAGGTCTCCGCCCCCGGATACCAGACGCAATACAAGCGTCTCGTCCTCGGAGCTGGAGAGAGGCATCACGAATCCTTCAAACTCCTCCGCGAGCCCATCCCCGTCCTCTTCCGTTCTAACACCACCGCGACCGTGCTGTGTAATGGAGCCGAGCTGGGGACAACGCCCTTCCACACCTTCTTCACCGAACCCAAGACCTACCGCATTATTATCCGTGCACCGGGATTCCAGGAGCAGACGCTCAACCTCAATCTCGCCAATGGTCGCCCGCGTGTCATCGATTGCTCACTTCTGACGGAGTCCGGGACGGTGGAAGTCTCTTCCGAGCCCTCCGGAGCGCAGATCTCCATTAACGGCATCGAGCGTGGCGTAACGCCCGCAACGCTCTCCAAGTTGCGCGAAGGGAAACACACCTTGCGCCTCAAACTGGAAGGCTATAAGCCCGTAACGCATACGTTCTCCATTTCTGCCGGCGACACCGTCCCGCTCCTCCTGCGGATGGAACGCCTCCCCAGCGGGCTGAGTATCACCACGCTCCCAACCGGTGCTCGCGTCTATGTCGACGGCGTCTTTCGCGGCGAGTCCGACCTCTCCGTGGCGAATCTTCCGGAGGGCGCGCACCAAATCCGCGTTGAGAAGCCCGGCTATCAGGAAGAAACGCGTTTTCTCTCCCTCCGCGCAGGGGAAACGCACGTTGAAGAGTTTCGTCTAAACATCGTCCGTGGCACGCTTGCCGTGCGGACGCAACCGGCGCAAGTCCGCGTCTATGCGGGCAAACACCTCCTCCTAACGACCTCTCCGGCAAAGAAGGACGACTTCACTTCTGCCGTTTCTACCCTCCAACTCCCTCCCGGTCGCCACACCTTGACCCTGAAGGCAGATGGCTACGCCACCGCCGAGCGCACGATCGACATCTCGGCAAATCAGACTACCTCCCTCAACGTCCGCCTCGACTTCAAGGCGAACTTTGAACTCCGCACGAAGAGCGCGACCTATCGTGGCGTCTTCGTGCGCCAATCCCAGGACAACACCACCACGATCGAGCTCAAGCCCGGCTCCTTCCGTTCCTTTAAGCAGGAAGAGATCCTCGAACAGCACTTCCTCAAAGAAGAACCATGACCTTCCCGCTCATCGATACGCACTGCCATTTCGAACAGGGCGATGACGTCAGCGCGTTATTAAAGGAGGCACAAGCGCACCAAGTGGCGGTTCTCGCCGTCGGCGGGAATCCCGAGTTGAATGCGACGGCTTCAAGCTCCGGTACCTGGTTCGCCCAAGGTTTCGATTGGAGCGTGGCGCAACCGGACTTCCAAGCTTTGCGTCCTCTGCCCAGGCGTGTCGCCATCGGTGAGCTGGGCTTTGACCTGCACTACACTTCCGGAGCTGAGGAAGAAAAAAGGCAAACCGAGTTCTTCCGTTATCAAGCGGCACTCGCCTCCGAAAGCGAACTCCCCATTATCCTTCACACACGCGAAGCCGACCGCTTAACGCTTGAGAATCTGCGTGCGGTCAACCTCCCCCGTGCCGGGGTGGTGCACTCGTTTACGGGCGAGCGCGAGTTCGCCTATCAATTGCTCGACCTCGGCTTTTACATTTCCTTCTCGGGCATCCTCACCTTCCGCAACGCCACCTCCCTTCGCGAAGTTGCCAAAGCTCTTCCGCTCAACCGCTTGCTTGTCGAAACCGATTCTCCCTATCTTGCGCCCGTTCCCCTCCGCGGGAAGCGCAACTGCCCGGCAAACGTCCGCTACGTTGCCGAATGTCTCGCCTCGGTGCGCGGATGCACGGTTGAAGAAATCGCTCGCGCCACCACGCAGAATGCCTGCGCGTTGTTCAATCTGCCATCCCCAACCCCAGAGGAATCGCACGCATGACCTCCGCCCCATCCCCTACTCTCTTTCTAACGGGCGGGAGCGGACTTCTTGGGTCGCAAGTCGCCCGCCACTTCCGCCTCGCGGGTTGGCAAGTTTATGCGCCGACGCATGCGGAACTGGACTTGCTCGACAGCGAGAAGGTGCGGACATTTTGTTCTTCCCTTCAGCCGAATCTGATTCTCAATTGCGCTGCCTGTCGTTTCCCGGAGATTTGCGAGCAACACGCGCTGGAGACTTTCCCGCTAAACGTTGAGCTTCCGGCTTTGCTCGGCACGC
>CAVDHG010000171.1:0-3639 GCA_963608725.1 Agathobacter rectalis
ATTTTTCGCCCCTTTTGGGGTGTTTTTCTGCCTTTTCGGGGGTGTTTTGTGGGGTGGAGACGCCCGAGAGGGCGTCCCTTGTGTGTGTCTGGCAGGAGGAGAATAAAAACACCCTTTGAACCGAGTTTGCCCGGTGTCCGCCTCGCGTTCGGGTCAAACTTGACGCAGAGACTCCCCGAAGTCGGTTGCAGGAGGGGGAGGGGTTGAACCGAGTTTGCCCGGTGTTCGCGCCGAGTTTATTACGAGCTTGACGCGGGAGGTAAGTAGGCGGTAGGTACAAAAAAGGCGGTTGCGGAGGGCAACCGCCGGGGGGAAAGCGTTAAAAAGTGGAATTATTCGAGTTCTTCGTCGTCGGGGGCGGATTCCGGTTTGAGAACCGAAACGCCCGCTTCGTTGACCGGTGCGTCGCGCTCGAGGTTCCAGGTCAGCCAGTCAGACGTCGCGAGGAAAGCCGCGCCCATGGAGAGCTGCTCTGCCATGTTGCTCTGCGCCGTTGCCTTCGCAAGGGCATCGCCAGGGCGACGCTCCGCCACGTAGACAAGCAAGATGTCCTCCCCGCTCGCCGAAACGATCGGCTCAGAAATCGCCTTCGCGCCCAACGAAGCCGCCGCGATGAGCACCTCGCGTTTGCGCGGCATCTCGACCTTGCCCGTATCGTTCAACACGAAGGTCATGCCCGTGGAAGCGGTCAGCCCATCGACCTTGCACGCGGCGACCGCCTTCTCGAAGTCCGTGCCCTTCGCCAGCTCGGCGGAAAGGAGGTTGCGGATGGTTTCGCCGTTCGTCTTAAGGCGTTGCGCCAAGCGGTCGCGCCGGGCGTCGGCAAGGACGCGGGCTTTGACGTCGGCGAGCGGTTCGACGTGTTCGGGGATGACCTTCTCCAGGCGCAGGAGGTAAGCGCGATCCTTACCGGCTACGGCGTTGAGGAAGTTCTCCTCGGCGTCCATTTCGAAGACCGAGGCGATGACGTCGCGGGCGTTCTGGAAGCCGAAGGGGCGATCCTGCCGGAGCGTTACGCGCTTCACCTCGCCGTAATCCTTCGCTACCGCGTCGATGCCCGAGACGTGCGCTTTGGCAACGAGCGACTCGTTCGCCACCACGAGGGCTTGCTCAAGGGCGCGTTGGAGCTTCACCTTTTCGATCGCCTTGTCCTTCACCTCTTCAAAGGGGAGGGTCTTATTGGCGTTGGTGCCGGTGCCGCGGAACTCCTCATTGTGGTCGTCATAGTACTGCATGGCGTCCATGTCCTCGACGACGAGCTTCTCGGCGAAGGGAGCGGCGGGGACTTCAACGTATGCCACCACGCGCTGCTCGGGGAGTTTGTAGTCCTGCTGATGAGCGTCATACCACGCCTTAATGTCCGCCTCGGGGACCTCGAGGGCTTCGGGCTTGAGCGTGTTCTTGAGGGTGGCGGTGTAAGCGACGGTGGTGTCGAACTGCGCGGCGAGGGCGAAGTCGCGCTCCATGGGGGACGCCCAGCCGGTGGCGTTGAAGACTGCGAGGGTCATCGCCTGCGCGGGCAACCACGCGTTGGCGAAGGTGCTCTCGAAGAGGCGGGGGACGGAGTACTGATTCATGGAGAGGAAGCTCCGGTAACGCGCCACGTCGAACGCGCCGGTCATCCCCGTGAAGAGCCGTTCGAGGACCGCCTCGGCGCTGCTCGCGGTGGCGTTCAGCCCGTACTCCTGAGCTTCGGCGCAGGCGGCGACGATTTTCCAGCCCTGGCGTTGACGCTCGGGGTAGGAGAGCTCCGCGCCGTTGCTCCCCGTGCCACGCAGAATCGATGCGAAGACCTGCACGCTCGGAGACGAGACGTAGTAGACCGACTGCCCGCCGAGGATGGTCGCCGTCTGGATCGCGTCGTCGAGCTGCTTGCCCTCGATCGCCTTGCCGTCGCGGTAACCGGCGGCGGTGCTCCCCGCGAACGAACTGTCGCAGGAGTCCACCACCACGAAGGCGAACACCATCAGCAACGCCAAAAAGCCCCACAAGATCTTGGATCGAATCAGCCGGGAGAAATGATAGATAAACATAATGCCTTTACTTGTATACCACTAGTGAGAAGGAGGGCGCGCCGTCTGTTACAGCAGCTCTCCATCGTCGAAATCATTGAGGTCGTCCATTACGCCGGAACCGCTCTCGCCCTCGGCTTCTGCCTCGCCGGCGTCCTCGGAAGTCGCTTCCTCTTCGTCGGCGGGGTTAACCTCGGCGATCAGCTCGCCCGTGCGGAAACCGTCGCCACGGTTCTCCACGTAGCAGAAGTAGTTCTGCGCCTCGCCATTGGCGTAGAGCGTGAGGACGGATACGACCCAGTTGTCCGAAGCGCGAGCCTTGGCGCGCATAACCTTGACGGTGGCTCCGGGCGTGAGCGAGAAGGGCGTGCTCTTCCCCGCGCCGGTGGGCAACTCCATCTTCACTTCGCCGGTCTTGCCGGTAACGTCGGTGGCGACCATGCCCGCGGCGTCGGACGTCGTGAAGGCGTTCGCCTGCGAGAGGTCGGTCATGGTGTAGTGCAAGCCCTTGAAGACGGCACTGCCCGAGAGAATGCGGAAGGAGAAATCTTCCTGAACCTTCGCCTGCGCGGCGTCCTGCTTCCAAGCCTTGGGGTCCTGAATCACGCCCACGTGCAAGCGCGACCGCCCCTTCATCGAGGCGAACGTCCCGAGCGGAGTAACCGCCTGGAACTGCCCGTCGAGGGCGCGATCGTCAACCGAGAAATTGAAGTCGCCGCGCTCGGCATTCAGCGAAACCTTGCGCCATTCATCCTCCGCCTGGGGCACGAAGGTGGCAGGCCCGCGACAAATGACATACGTCAAATCCGCGAAGCTCAGGCGAAACTTCGTCCCGCTCGACACCGTGAAGCGCGAACCGTAAGGATACGCCTTGCCCGGAATGACCGCCTGCGCTTCCTTCTCGCCGGGCTTCTGCACCTGGACACCCTCGGGCGCGCTGTCGAGAAAACCCGACACCTTAACCATGGCGTCAAAACGCAACGGCTTCTTCTGCGCCTCCGCCGGCTCTTGGGCAACAGCTACCCCAACGCCGAGAACCGCGCCGAGAAACCATACCGTCATCATCTTCCGAACCATGTTACGGCTCCTTTCGAGAATGAACAAGCAAAATACTCGTTCCTAGTGTACCAAGCCCCGCGCCCTTTGGCAAATCCCCCGGAATCGAAAATCTCGGCGCGGCGGTTACGACGGAAAAGAAAAACCGCCGGGAGCGTTGAACATCTCGGCGGCGAAAGGACAGAACAGACGTTCTTTAGAAATTGGTAGCGGGAGTAGGATTTGAACCTACGACCTTCAGGTTATGAGCCTGACGAGCTACCTGGCTGCTCAATCCCGCATTCTCGAAATGGCGCGCCTTGGAGGATTTGAACCTCCAACCTTCTGATCCGTAGTCAGATGCTCTATCCAATTGAGCTAAAGGCGCTTCCAAAAACGCCGACTAGAATAGCACATCTCCTCCCCCAACGCAAGCACTTTTTCTTCACCCCCCCACCCAACTCCCCCCAAAACTCGGTTCAACCTCCCCCACCCCCGCAACCGGGATCGGGGAGTCTCCGCACCGCGTTTGGGGGAGACGCGAACCGGGAAGAGGTCGATCGCGGTGCGGAGACCCCGGTTTTTGGGTTCA
>CAVDHG010000172.1:0-3605 GCA_963608725.1 Agathobacter rectalis
TTTTGTGGGGTTTGGGATGCCCGGAGGGCGTCCCTTGTGTGTGTCTGGCAGGAGGGGAAGAAAAAGAGCGGGTGAACCGAGATTGAGGTGAGGTCGGTTCGCGTTTACCCCAAACGCGGTGCGGAGACACCTCAATCTCGGTTGCAGGGGTGAGGATGTAGGAAGCGAGTTAGGGGGTGCGGGGGGTGCGGTAGTGTTTTTCCATGCCGTAGGGGAAGTTGTGCGGAAGGTAGTGGCGGACGCGTTGGTTGACCAGCGAGAAGTCAAGCGCGTAGTGCAAGAGCACCCAGGGGCAATCTTCAAGGACGAGTCGCTGCATCTCCTGCCAGGCTTGCGAGGTTTGCGCAGGGTCGCGGGAGGTTACGGCGCGGTCGTAAAACTGGTCGGCGGCGAGGTTGACGTAGTTGGCGCGGTTGGGACCGGGGGATTGGTTGCGCGAGAGGAAGAGCTGCATGAAGGTTTCGACGTCGGGGTAATCGCCCACCCAGCCCATGAGGAACATCTGGGCGCGACGCAGGCGCAACTTCTTTAGTAGGGCTTGCCAGGTGTTGACGGAGATTTCGAGTTTGATGCCGATGGAGGCGAAAAAGGAAGCGACCAACTCCATCGACTCGGTGGTGTCCTGCGTGGCGTTGCCCAGCTCGATGGTGAGGTGAAGACGCTCGCCCGTTTTGGGGTCGATGCCGCCGGGGTAGCCCGCCTTAACCATAAGCTCACGCGCCTTTTCGAGGTTGAAGGCGTAGGGGAAGGGCGTCTTCAGGGCGTCGTCGAGGTGGGGCGGGGCGACGGTGTTTAAGGCGCGGACGCGTCCGCGGTAGTAGGCTTCCCAGCGGGCAGCGTCGAACGCCGCGTTGAGGGCTTGGCGCAGGGGCTTGTTCTGCCCGAGGACGGGGTCGTCCATGTTCAGCCCGATGTAGTAGAGCTTGAGGGTGGGCGAGGTGAAGAGGCGGATTCCCCGCGCCTGCAAGTCGGGGGAGAGACCCATCTTGGGGTCAATGGCGATCTCCATGTTGTTGCGGTCGATTTGCTCCAGGAAGTCGAGCTGACCGGTGAGGAGCATAAGCCACTGCGTGGAGGCGTCCTTCACGATCAGGTAGCGGATGGTCTCGAAGGGGACCTCCTCGGCGTTCGGGTCCAGCCCCTGCCAACCGTGCCACTCGGGATTGCGGTCGAAGACCATCTCGTACCCGCGCCACCACGTGCGCAACTTGTAGGCTCCGGCTCCGACGGGGTGCTCGGCAAGCCCCTGCTGACCGTACATCGCCACCGCCTCGGGCGGGACGGGCGCGAGGTAGCACATGGTCAGGAACCACAAAAACTGGTTGCTCGGCGCGGTGAGCGTAATGCGCAAGGTGCGATCGTCGAGAGCCTGCAACCCCTCCACCGGGAGACTGTAATCGGTCGGCTCATCCCCCGCGGAAGCGGTTGCAAAGGCGTCCATTCCCTTGATCGAGCGCACGAGCCACTCGCCCGAACTGCCGAGCTTGCGATCCGCCAGACGCTTCCAACCGTAAATGAAGTCCTGCGCCTTCACCTGCCGACGCTTCCCGCCGAAGCAGGGGTCATCCACGTAGAAGGCTTCGCGCAGGCGGAAGGTGTACGTGGTGCCGGTGGCGTCGACTTCCGGGAGAGCCTCCGCCGCGCCGGGGATGAGTTTATAAGGGCGCGCCTCGTAGTCGTATTCCAGGAGCGGTTGGAAGATGAGCGACATCGCGCCGTTCACGCTGGTGTCGGAACCGAAGGCGGGGTCGAGCGTATTGAGCGAGGGCTGGGCGCGACGGAAGGTTAGGTCGCCGGCAACGAGTGCACCCGCGCTCCAGAGGGCAAGCACGCAGAGGAGGAGCCGGAGGCGCACCCTCATCGGGTGGCTCCACGCGAGGCGAGGTAACTGCGCAACCCTTCGGCGCGGAGCTTGCACGCCGGGCACTTCCCACAGCCGTCCCCGGGAATCCCTTCGTAGCACGTCAACGTCCGCTCGCGGATATAGTCGAGGCAACCCAAGCGGTCGGCGAGTGCCCACTCTTGCGCCTTGGTGAGGTGTTGGAGGGGGGCGTAGATGGTGAAGGTGCACGCCATGGCGAGGTTGAGGGTCTCGTTCATGGAGCGGATGAAGGGCTCGCGACAGTCGGGGTAGCCACTGTAATCCGCGTCGCTCACGCCGATCATCAGCTCGGTGATGCCCTTGCTCTTGGCGTAGATGGCGGCCGTGAGGAGGAAGAGGGCGTTGCGCCCCTCGACGAAGGTGTTCGGGAAGGGGGAGCCGGGGGTGCGGGCGATGGGCGTGGTGGCGTCGAGCAACGCGTTGTGCGTAATCTCGCGATACCAATCGACGGTGAGCGTCTTATGCGAAGCCACGCCTTGTTCGCGGGCGATCTGCTCGGCGAGCTGGACTTCGAGCGCGTGCCGCTGACCGTAGTTGAAGGTGAGGGTGTGGACGGCTCCTGCGCCGCGTTCGGCGATGGCTTTCATGAGGCAGGTGGTGCTGTCCTGCCCGCCGGAGAGAATGACGAGTATCGGCTCCATGTTCCGCTCCTCGGGTTAACGGTTGTCGACGCGTTCGGGCGTGAGATCGTGCATGAGCAGGCGTTGACGCGCAAACTCCTCCCAGCGCGTCGAGGGCTTGCCGTAGTTGGCGTAGGGGTCGATGGACAGCCCCCCGCGGGGCAGGAACTTCCCCCACACCTCTATGTAGCGCGGCGCGAGCAGGCGGATGAGGTCTTCGAGGATGATGTTCACGCAGTCCTCGTGGAACGCGCCGTGGTTCCGGAAGCCGAAGAGATACAACTTCAAGCTCTTGCTCTCGACGATGCGCTTATCCGGGATGTAGCTGATGTAGAGCGTGGCAAAATCGGGCTGACCCGTTACCGGACACAGCGACGTAAACTCCGGGCAGTTGAACTTGACGAAGAAGTCGTTGCCCGGGTGGCGGTTCTCGAACGCTTCCAGCACCGCCGGCGTGTAGCGGTCGGAGTAAACCGTACTCTTCGCGCCCAGCAACGTCAACCCGCGGGGCTTGGGCCCAACCTCCGCTCCGGACGGCACTTCCGACTCCTTCGCCCGTGCGACCTTCTGACTCCCAACCGCTTTCGACGCCTTTTGCTCTCCGCCTTCCGGTGCGGACGGACGCGATGTCTGCTTCTCTTGCGCCCGCGGAGTGCTAACCTGCTTTCCCGCAACTGCCTTTTGCTCTCCGCCTTCCGGTGCGGACGGACGCGATGTCTGCTTCTCTTGCGCCCGCGGAGTGCTAACCTGCTTTCCCGCAACTGCCTTTTGCTCTCCGCCTTCCGGTGCGGACGGACGCGATGTCTGCTTCTCTTGCGCCCGCGGAGCGGTAACCGACTTCCCTGCGACGGCTTGCGACGTCTTCTCCTCCGGCGCAACCGGGCGCGACACCTGCTTCTCCTGCGGACGCGGAGCGGTAACCGACTTCCCTGCAACTGCTTGTTGCGGACGGGCAATCGGTTTTTCTGGCGGACGCGAAGGTTTGTGGGGCTTAGCGACGGGGCGACCGGGCGTTACGGGAGTATTCATAATACGACTAACATCCTTACTCCTCCGCATTATAACAAAACCTCCCCCCACCCCCTCCTCCCCCACCCCGCGAC
>CAVDHG010000173.1:0-3421 GCA_963608725.1 Agathobacter rectalis
GCAACCGAGATTGACCAGTCTCCGCACCGCGTTTGACCCGATCGCGGTGCGGAGAGACCCCAAACGCGGTTGCGGGGGGTGGGGGAGGGCAGGGGGCAAACAACCTTATAAGTTTCTCCCGACCGTTTGACGAAGTTCCCGCAGAGGCGTATAATGATGCCCCAACTTTCCACGTTTTGTTGGAACCCAGAGAGGAATCCTATGCCTTCTTTGTTTGACCGCATCTTTGATGACCCGACGAAGTTCACCTTTATCACCGAAACGCTTGGCGCGTGCACCGTGGATTCCCCCATCCGCAACACGAACTTCCTTGAGGAGGGGGACATGTACTCCCTCCTCAGCGTCCGTGCTAGCTACGTCCATGCCTTTATTAAGCGTTACGGCTCGGTGCCCAAACTGGAGAGTGCCGGCCCTCACCGCAAGATCTTCCACGACCCCAAGGAGACCCGCGCTGCGATCGTAACCGCCGGCGGTCTCTGCCCCGGATTGAACAATGTCATTAAAGGGCTCGTAGAGGTTCTCGCCTTCGACTACGGCGTCAAGACTATCTACGGCTTCCGCTACGGTTACGCCGGGCTGATCCCCGACTTCGGGTACGAGCCGATGCTCCTGACGCCCGACACCGTCGACACCATTCACGAGGACGGCGGCACCCTCCTGGGTTCTTCCCGCGGGCAACAGGATACCGCCCGCATGGTCGACACCCTCGAGCGCATGAAGATCAACGTCCTCTTCGCCATCGGTGGCGATGGCTCCCTCCGGTGCGCTCGCGACGTTTCGGACGAGTGCCGGAAGCGCGGTCTCAAGATCTCCGTAGTCGGCATCCCGAAGACGATCGATAACGACCTCCACTTCGTGGGGCGGACGTTCGGTTTCGAAACCGCCGTTGCTGCCGCCGTCCCTGCCATCCGCTCCGCCCACTCCGAGGCTCTCGGTGCCTTCCAAGGCATCGGGCTGGTCAAGCTCATGGGGCGCGACTCCGGCTTCATCGCCGCCTATGCCACGCTCGCAAACCCCGTGGTCAACTTCTGCCTTATCCCCGAATCGCCCTTCGCGGTCGACGGCGAGAACGGCATCCTCCGCGCTTTGGAGCGTCGCTTTGCCTCCGGGAAGAGCCACGCGGTCATCGTCGTTGCCGAGGGAGCCGGTCAGGAGCTGATGGAGGGCGAGGTGCGCAAGGACGCCTCGGGCAACATTCTGAAGAAGGACATCGGCGAGTACCTCAAGCAGCGCATCGTCTCCCACTTTAAGGATAAGGGGAGCGAGATCACGGTAAAGTACATCGACCCCTCGTACACCATCCGCAGCTGCCCGGCGGACGCCTCGGACTCCGTGCTCTGCTACCGCTTGGCGCGGATGGCGGTTCACGCCGCGATGGCTGGGCGCACCAATTGCGTGGTGGGGCAGCTCAACGACGATTACTCCCTGGTGCCTATTCCCCTGGCAACCGTGGAGCGTCGGAAGGTCGACCTCTCCTCGAACCTCTGGGCGTCCGTCCTGGATGCCACCGGTCAGGAGTTCTACATGAATCCCGACGCCAACGCCGCAGGTGCCATTTACAAGCCCTGATCTCCCGCTTGGGGTTAGGGCAAAGCTCTTTCGCGTCTCTCCCCTTTCGGAGAGACGCTTTTTTATTTTCTAAGGAGGGGTTCCGCCGGGAGGGGTGGGCGGTGCGCGGTTACTCGGCGCTGGAGAGCGTGTAGCCTGCGCGGAGGATGTGTTCGCGGTCTTGCGCCACCGTGTTGCCAACCGTGGTGAGCATATCGCCCTCGATCGCCGCATTGATGCCGAGGCGCAATGCATCGTCGAGCGTCTCGGGGGAGAGCCTTGCACGCCCACCCGCAAAGCGCAGAGCTGCCGTGGGCAGAATCAAGCGGAAGAGCGCGATCGTGCGGAGGATGTCGCGATCGGAGAGGAGCGGGGTATCTTGAAGGGGCGTCCCCGGAATCGGCGCGAGCACGTTGATCGGCACGCTCGCCACGCGTCCGGCGTCCCCCTCCTCGAAGAGCGTGCGCAGGGTGAAGGCGAGGTCAATGCGATCGCGCTCGTCCTCCCCCATGCCGATAATCCCGCCCGAGCAAATCTCCATCCCTACGCGCCGAGCTGCACGGAGCGTCTCGATCTTGTCGTGTTGCGTGTGCGTGGTGCAGAGGAGGGGAAAACGCGTCGGGGACGCTTCCAAATTGCAGTGGTAACGCGTAACGCCCGCCTCCGCCAAGCGTCGCAACGCCGGCTCGTCGAGCAACCCCAGCGAGGCGCAAAGCTCGAGCGACGTCTCTTTCTTGAGCAAACGGAAGAGCGCACACACGCCGTCCAGCTCCTGAGGCGTGGGGCGTCGCCCGCTGTTGACGATAGAGAAACGCCGAATCCCCGCCTTTTCGTTCGCTTGCGCGTGGCGCAGACACTCTTCCGGCGAGATGAGCGCATGGACGTCGCAGGCGGTCTGGTGATGTGCCGACTGTGCGCACCACTTGCAATCCTCGGGGCAACGCCCACTCTTGCCGTTGACGATGGAGCACATGTCGAAGGTGCGCGAGGCGTAGACCCGCGTTAGGTGCTCCGCCTCTTTGTAGAGATCCTCTTCCGAGCCTTGCGCCCACGCCAAGATATCGCTGTACGAAAAGTGGGGGATTACTGAAGCCATAGATGCCTTTCCTGCATTCGGAGCGTTACCTCGCGGAATGTCTCCCATAATGGTAGCATATTCACGTTCTGCGGTAAATGCGTGCCGAGGGGAAAAGAAAAAGCCGGTCTTGCGACCGGCTTAAGATGGCTCCGAAGGCGGGATTCGAACCTGCAACCAAGTGATTAACAGTCACCTGCGCTACCATTGCGCTACTTCGGAATAAAATCCTGCGTCCATTTTGGTGGCGGGTGAGGGTCACGATCCCCCGACACACGGATTATGATTCCGTTGCTCTACCAACTGAGCTAACCCGCCAAAACGGAAAACGTGCACTATAATACCACATCTCCTCCCCCAATGCAACCCCTTTTCTCACCCTCCCCCGCAACCGAGTTTGGGGTCTCTCCGCACCGCGTTTCCCCCAATCTCGGTGCGGAGACCGGGTAATCTCGGTTGCGGGGAGAAAAGGGGGTGAACCGAGTTTGAGGGGAAGAAGAGGCGGAGAGGAGGGAGACGCGAGGCGGACAGACCTCGATCGCGGTGCGGAGACCCCTCTTTTTAGGTTCATTTCGCCCCCGCCTCTGCCCCCGATTTGGGGCGTTTTCGATACATCCCTTTTTCCTGTAAGCCCTTATCGCGAAAAACGGGCGATTCGCCCTTCGAAAACTCAAGCACTTATGCAAAACCGCCCGAGGGCGTCCCGGAAAATGCCCCGCAACCGCGTTCGCCTCCTCTCCGCACCGCGTTTCACCCAAACGCGAACCGGACTCACCTCGATCGCGGTTCGGACACCCC
>CAVDHG010000174.1:0-3304 GCA_963608725.1 Agathobacter rectalis
TTGGGGTCTGTCCGCACCGCGTTTGACCCGATCGCGGTGCGGAGACTCCCCGATCTCGGTTGCGGGGGTGGAGGGTGAGGGGCGGGGGGGAAAGGAAAATGTGGTTAGGATGGCTCTTGCCTTTCGGGCGCGATTGCCGTATAATGGTCTATGACAATACGAGAAAGACATTCCATGCAGCCAAAGTATAAACGCATACTCTTGAAGTTAAGCGGTGAGGTGTTGAAGGGGAACGCCTCAGCGTGTCATGACGAGGCTATCCTGGCAGACGTGGCGCAACGGCTCGAAGGGCTGGTGGCGTTGGGCGTCGAGGTGGGCGTGGTGCTCGGGGGCGGAAACATCTTCAGAGGTCTGACCGGCGCCGACCGCGGGACGGATCGCGTCTTGGGCGACACGATGGGCATGTTGGCGACGGTGATTAACGCGCTCGCCGTGCAGAACGCGTTGGAGCGTCGGGGCGTCAAGGCGATGGTGATGACGGCGCAAGCGATGCCACAGGTCGCGCCCCTGTTCAACGTGCGCGAGGCGTTGAAGGCTCTCGCGCAGGGCACGGTGGTGCTCTTCGCGGGCGGAACCGGTAACCCCTTCTTCTCCACCGATTCGGGCGCGGCTCTGCGGGCTGCCGAGATCGGTGCCGATGCCCTCCTCAAGGCAACGAAGGTCGACGGCGTCTACACTGCCGACCCCAAGCGCGACCCCTCTGCCGTGCGTTACGAGACGCTCTCCTGCGAGGAGGCTCTGAGCAAACGCCTGAACGTGATGGACGCGGCGGCGTTCGCGCTCTGTCGCGATAACCGCGTGCCGATCGTTGTTTTCGACTTCCATGCGCCGGACTCGTTGCGGCGCGTTGTATGCGGTGAGCCGGGCTTCGGCACGGTGGTCGCCGATGAACTCCATTCCTAACCCCCTAACAGAACGGACGCAGAACATGAACACCGCACAAGAGGTATTGAAAGACGCAACCACCCGCATGGACGGCGCACTCGCTTCCTTGAAGGATCGCTTCTCCGGGTTGCGCACCGGCAAGGCTTCGCCCTCGCTCGTCGACTCCCTGCAGGTCCCCTTCTACGGCGTGCCCACGCGCTTGCGCGACATGGCGAGCATCTCCACGCCCGAACCGCGCCAGATCACCATCGCCCCCTACGATCCCTCCGTCCTGGCTGAGATCGAGAAGGCAATCCTCGCGGCGAACCTCGGCGTTACCCCGCGCAACGACGGGCGGCTCATCCGCATCATGATGCCCGAGCTTACCGAAGAGCGGCGCAAAGAGATTGTCAAGGTGGCAAAGACGCAGGCAGAAGAGTGCCGCGTGGCTATCCGCAACGTCCGGCGCGATGCGAATGACGCGCTTAAGGCGTTGCAGAAGGATGGCAAGATCTCTGAGGACGAAGCCAAGAAGGGCTTGGACGACGTCCAGAAGCTGACCGACGCCAAGATCGGCAAAGTCGACGCCGACACCAAGGCGAAGGAAGCGGAAGTAATGGCGGTCTGAGCCGTCGGAATTTGAGGTGGCAGAGGCGTAAGCTCGAAGCAGGACTTCAGGAAGGAGCAAGGACGTTATGGCAGAACCGCGTAAGATAACCATCAAGTTGCGTTCGCCCGGAGCAAAGCCGGCAGGGGCTCCGGCACCGGTAGCCCCTGTTGCGCCCGCTGCGCCCGAAGCCGTGGCGACTCCCGCGCCCGAGGCTCCCTCCGCGCCCATGCCCAGCGTGGACGCCACGCCCGAGCCAACCGTCGAGCAGACGAAACGGCAAACCTCGCGCATTGAGTTGCCCCCGGAATTGGTGCAGCAGCCCATGACCGCGGAAGCCCCCACGCTTAAGATTAAGACGATTAGCGAGACGGCGTCCGAGGCTCCCGACACCGCGCAAGCCGCCAAGTCGAAGACCGCACGCATCGCGTTGGATTCGGTGCTGGGCGGGATTCAGTCCAACACGCCCCTGGCGAACACCACGCAGAAGACGATCAAGCTCAAGCGTGCGGTGCCCTCCGGCGCGGCGCATCAGACGACCTCGGCTCCGATCGCCCCCGTCGCGGCTCCGGCTTCGGAGGAGAAGACAATCAAGCTCAAACGCCCCGCCGGGCTGACCCTGAAGAAGGACGCCCCTAAGCCCGCCGAAGAGGAAGGCTTGGAGCCGCTCGAAGAGCTTGAGCCGATCACCGAAACTGCCCCGCAGGCTCCGGCTCCCGCGCCGGTCTCGACGGGTGCGAAGGTCTTTACCGCGATCAGCGTCGCCGCCGCGGCGATCTCGATCATCGTCACGCTGGTGCTCTGTGGCGTTCTGCAACGTCAAGCAGCGTCGCCCAACGGCGAGCAGTCAACGGGTAACACCCTGCACTCTCTGCCCTTCCAGCGGATCTTTTAAGCGCACCGAAGCCGTGCGCACGCAAGGTATAATCGCCATCACGGCACGCAGCTCCCTTTATGGGGCGGTGCCGGCGCGTGGCGCAGGGCTTCTTTTGGAGGGAATATGAAGAGCGTAATTAACCAGTTGTGCCAATTGCAAGACCTCATCTTGGTGCGCGACGAACACCGCGCCACGGGCGGAGCCGACCACTTGGCGCGCTTGAACGAGTCGATCGAATCGATGGTTGCTTCCCTGCCTCGGGAGGTGGTTGGGACGTTTAATCGCCTCTTCGCTCGCGACCACGTGCTCATGGCTCCGGTGCACAACGGCTGTTGCGCGGTGTGCGGGATGCGCTTGCCGGTGAGCCAACTCCAGGCGGTGCGGCAGTGCACGGCGTTGCAGATGTGCCCAGGGTGTGCGCGAATCCTCTTCGAAGAGCCGGACGCTCCGCAGTGGGTGGGCGCGGTGCCAACGCGTTCCGACCCGCATAAGAACGGCATTTCGCGCTTCTCGGCTGAGTCGCTGATGGTGCCGGACTTGGTGGCTGGCTCGGCGGCGGACGCCATTGAAATCCTCGCCGGGAAGATGGAGTCTGGCGGATTCATTTCGCACGCCGACAAGCTGATCGCTTCGGCGTTGGAGCGCGAGTCGATGTTGAGCACCGCGATGGAGCACGGACTCGCCTTTCCGCACGTGCGGGGCGTCGAGGGCGGCTCGCTGACGCTGGCGTGCGGGGTGAGTAAGGAGCCTTTCGCCTGGGACGTTGCCGGCAACATGACCAACATCGTCTTCCTCATCACGATCCCGACCGCTGTGAGTGCCTTTTATATGCGCTTGATTGCCGGGCTGACCAACGCCTTCCTCAAGGAGAACAACCGCCAGGCTCTCCTGGAGGCTGAGACCCCGACTGCGCTTTGGAAAGCCCTTGCCAAGGCAACGCGCTACGCCATCAAGTA
>CAVDHG010000175.1:0-3253 GCA_963608725.1 Agathobacter rectalis
GCGCACTTCTGTGTACAACACGATAGATACCAATATGTTATGCATTCCAGCTTTTTCTTTTCTCTCAAAAATGCGTAGAGTTTGGGGGAAACGCGGTGCGGAGAGACCCCGAACGCGGTTGCGGGGGGTGGTCGGTTTGGGGGTGAGGAAGGAGGGGGGAGCGAGGGCGGGAGGAGGGGAGCGGTTCGCCTTTAACAGTTGTAGGCGTTTTGTTTTCTTTTTAATTTATTCCTTGACGGGGGGGGGGGGGAATGATATACTTCGCGCCCGATTCACGTTTTGAGAGAGTAAGCACGTACATCACAAGGTTAAAGGTCTAACCAACAAGGAAAGAATCATGAGATTCAGGACTAGAGTCAGGACGATTGTCGCGACGCTTGCCGGCGCGTTTACCGCGTCTGTTGCGTTCGCGCAGGCACCCCTCGCGGGACAAGCCAGCAGTGATACCCTGAAGCGCGCACAAGCCCCCGTCGCCATCCACGGCGAGGCGAAGACGCCGGACGCGAAGCCCGCCGTCGAGAAGCCCGCGCCGAGTGCGAACGATGGCGTCGTGATCGGCGTTATCGCCGCTCTGAACCTCTCGGGCGACGCAGCGTTCATTGCCGATGAGAAGGTGGAGAAGTTGCTTGCCTCTTCCCTCTGCGATGGCACCGCGAAGACTGTTGGCGACCTGAAGCAGGCGATTGCCGCTGCACGCGCCGAGCTGATTGAGCGCGGTTACTACCTCATCGCGATTGCGCCCGCCTCCGAAGCTGCCTATCACGCGGAGTCCAACGTCCTCGACCTCGTGGTCGATCCCGGGCGCTTTGGCGATGTTACCGTTACCATGAATAATAATGGTGGCGAGGGCAAGTGGTATGACAAGGAGCAGGTCGCCAAACGCCTCAAGTATGTGAAGAAGGGCGACGCCTTTAACTACATCGCGCTCCGCCAAGCCCTGCGCCAGGTCAATGGGCACCCGGATCTGCGCGCCGATACAACCCTCAGCCTCCGCAATGCAAAGACGGAGGAGGGCGAGACGCAGGACTCCGTCCTCACCCGCTATTGCGACACCGAGCTGAAGGTCGACGACTCCTGCCCCTTCCATGCCTCGCTCGAAATCAATAACTACGCGATGGACGAGCTGGACAACTGGCAGGCGATCCTCTCGCTTCAGTACCTGAACCTCACCGGTGCCGATGACGTCCTCACCGTCAGCCCCGCCATTACGCTGAACGGCGATATGTGGTCGGTCGCGGCGAGTTACGTGCGCCCCTTCGACTTCTTGAACGGGGGAAGCTGGTCGCTCTACGGCGGGTATAGCCGTCTGGATTGCGATGGCTTGGTCAACCGCGTGGATCTGCTCGGCACGGGCGGCTTCGTGGGTCTGAATACCTCTTGGAATCTCTGGGATACCGAGCGGCGCAATCTCTCGCTCAACCTCGGCATCCAGTGGCGTTATATTGAAGATGAGTGGAGCGTGCTCTCCTATAAGCTGCAGAAGCGCGACCTCACCATCCTCCCGCTCACGGTCGGGCTCTCCTATGCCGATAAGCGGCGCGACTGCCTCGGCGGTCTGAACTTCCTCTCGCTCAGCGAGACGGTTGAGCTGTTGGGTGGCGATGACGACTTCCGCCGGTACAGCGAGGACGCCGATGCGCATTACCTCATCACCCGCGCCAGCTGGGCGCGTCTGCAGCCGCTCGTTGGCCCCTCTGCCGATGGCGAAGAGTGGCGTTGCTGGAGCTGGTTCCACAAGATCGAGCTTCAGTACACGGCGGACAACCTGATTACCGCCGAGCGTCTCGCCTACGGTGGCAATGCGTGCCTCCGCGGTTACCGTCGGCGTGGCTATCTCGGGGATAGTGGCATCTACGGCTCCTTCGAGCTTCGCACGCCTGTCTTCTGCAACCCGATTACCTCCTTCTTCCGCGATGCGTCGGGCAAGAGCCCGCTGGAGCGCATTCAGTTCTTCGTCTTCTCGGACGTGGGTTACATTACCTACTCGGACTCCTACCCGAATATGGAGGATAGTGAGTTCCTTTGGTCGGCGGGCTTTGGTCTGCGCGCCGGGTTCACGCAATACTCCTCGCTCAATCTCGATGTGGCGTTCCCGCTGGAGAAAGGCTACGCAGATAGCGAGGACGAGGACTGCGAAGTCTATCTCTCCGTCAAGTTCCAATTCTAAAGAGGAAAGGAATCAAGGATCATGAAGAAAAGCATTTTCAAACGTCCTCTCGGCAAGGTGCTCTCCGCGTGGTGCGCATTCGCAACCCTCGCAACCTCCACCACCCCTGCTTTTGCCCTCCCTATTGCTGTCCTCCCTGAGGCGGAACTGAACCGCTATTCGGACGGCATTACCGTGATACCTGGGACGGGCGAGGGCGCCATTACCGGCACGAAGGATGCCGTTCTGGACTGGAACACGCTCAATATTAACGCGGGGCACTCGCTGACCTTCAACGGTGCCTACTCGTTCTTCAACGTCGTCAACTCGACGGGCGGTATCTCGAAGCTCATGGGCACCTTGAAGGGTGATGATGGCGCGAACGTCTATATCTTCAATCCGAATGGTGTGCTCATCGGCAGTGGCGCGAGCATCAACGTCGGCGGTATCTTCGGTGCCTACGCGATGGGCATTGAAGGGGATAATCTGACCAACTGGCTTGCCGACCCGTCCAGTGTGCACATCGAGTCCCGCCAAAATGGTCTAATTGAGGTTCAAAGCGGTGCGCAGATTCAAGCTACCGCGATTGAACTCGCGGGTAACGGCATTGTCATAACTGGAGACGCGACCGTAACGGGTGACGCGACCTTTACGGGACCGACCACGCTGACTTCGGGTGGCACGCTCCTCTTCGACCGGGTCAGTGGTGGCGATGTCTCGGTTGCCATCAAGAACTCCACGATCGCCTCGTCGGGCGTCGAACTGATGGGCAAGTTCACCGATGCGCTCACGGTCAAGACTGCTGGCAATGTCATGGTTGCTGGCACGACCTCCGCGACTGGCGACATCGCCATCGAAGCGGACGGGAACGTCACGAAGGCGGGGAACTTCGCCACCGGCGAGTCCATTGCGACGGAAGGCAACTTGCAGGTAACCTCTAAGGAGGGCAACATCCAGCTTACCGACGAGAAGAACGACGTCGCAGGCGAAGTCTCCCTGACGGCGGAGCAGGGCAAAGTGGCATTCTACAATGCTACTGAGGAGAATACGGCGATTGCCGATGTTAAGGCGAAGGATGTCTCGCTTAAGGCGAAGAACAGCATAGGC
>CAVDHG010000176.1:0-3101 GCA_963608725.1 Agathobacter rectalis
GTCTACGCCCGTTACTTCACCTCCAAGCCCGCCCGCTCCTGCGTTGCCGTGCGCGGCATCCCCAAGGGTTGCCTCTGCGAGATCGAAATCCTCGCCCTCGCCAACTAACCCACCCTACCTTATATAAAGGGCGCGACGGTGAGCCGTCGCGCCCTTTTTGTTTTCCCTTAGGCGAACGCTTTAGGATTCAAAGCGGGCGGTCGCAGCGTAGGCGTGCGCGTCCAGCCCTTCGAGTCCGCCGAAGGTTTCAATCGCTTCCCGCGTTTCGGCGAGATCCTCTTGCGAGAACGCCACGAAGGAACTGCGCCTCCGGAAGGTTTCGGCGGTAAGCCCGCTGAACATCCGCGCCGCGCCCCCGGTGGGCAGGACGTGACTGGGGCCCGCCACGAAGTCGCCCGCGCTCTCAGGCGTCCAGTACCCAACGAAGACAGCTCCTGCGCACGTGATCTCGGGGAGGATAGCATCGGCGTCTGCCACCTGCAACTCCAAGTGCTCGGCAGCAAAGCGGTTGCACAACGCCACGCCGTCGCGCTTCAAATCGGGCACCACCGCGAAGAGCATCCCGCCATTATCCATCATGCGCAGGATGATCTCCTTGCGTCCCCGCTTCTCCAGTTGCGCCAGGACTTCCGCCTGCACCTTTTGGGCGAACGCCTCGGAGTCGGTCACGAGGAAACTCTTCTCTAGCCCGCTCCCGTGCTCAGCCTGCGAAAGGAGGTCGGCGGCGATCCACTTGGCGTTCCCGGCGTGGTCTGCCAGGACGCAAATCTCGGAGGGCCCTGCCACTTGGTCTATCGCCACCGTGCCGTACACCTGCCGCTTGGCAGCCGTTACATACGCGTTCCCGGGCCCGGCGATGAGCTGAACGGGGCGAATGCCCGCGCCGTATGCCATCATGCCAATCGATTGAATCCCGCCCACGCGGTAAACTTCCGTAGCTCCCGCCACGCGCAACGCGTAAAGGAGGGGCGCAGAGACTTCCAACCCGCCCCGGCTCGGCGTGCACGCCACAATCTCTTTCACCCCTGCTGCCTTCGCGAGCACCACCGTCATGAGTGCCGTGCTCGCCAGCGGAGCCGTCCCGCCCGGGATGTAAACGCCCACGCGATCCATGGGGTGGAACCGCTCACCCAGACGCCCCCCGTGCGCCGTCGGAATCGTCCAGTCCGGACGCAACCCCGCCTTGGCGAAGTGCGCGATCCGCTCGGATGCCTGGTGGATGGCGCGCTTAACCTTTTCGTCGCACGCCCGCTCCGCCACGTCGAGCTCGGTGCCCGACACGCGGATCGTCTCGGCGGTCAGCTCCGCCTTGTCGAAGGTTTTGCACGCTTCTAAGACAGCCTCCAGCCCCCGCGTGCGGATAGCCTCCAAGCACGTGCGTGCCGCTGCTTCTGCCTTCTCGTCAAAGGCGGGGCGTTGCAAAAAAGCCTCCACCTCGGGTGTCGGCTTGTCTGGGGACCAGGGGAAACACGGTATAACGCGCTTCATGGCTTCGGCTCCTGCGGGGCGGTTGCGGGTTTGCCGAGCGCGGGAGTTGCGCCCGCAGTCGGCGTTGCCACGCCACTTGCCTTCCGCTCCTTGTAGAGCTTGAGCGCGGCATCTTGTTGCGCCATCAGCTTGGCGGTGTGCGTGTCGGGGCCCTCCACCGGGTCATAGATAAAGTGCCGGGGGACGGGGCGATTGAACGCCAGGAGCGTCGCCATCGTCATCTCCACCTCTTCGCCCAGCTTCTCGCTTACCACGCTCTCCATCTCGTGCTTCTCGGCGCGTTTGCGCGCCTTCTTTTCATCGCGACTCGAGTAGCCCGCCGTCAACGCCCCCTTAGCCTGCTTCATCGCCTGCTTCTTGGCTTTGACCCGCTCAGCCTGCTCGGCGTCGACCCGTTGTTTCTGCTTGGCGAGCCACGCATCGGCGGCTTTGGCGTCGGTGAAGGACTTCGTCTTGAAGGAGCGCACCCACACGAAGGGCTTGTTGGGGAAACGCGGGAAATCCCGGTCGCCCTGCTTCTGCGCCTCGGCAACGCGCTTCATCCACGCCTTCTTGACGGTGGAGAAGGCGCGGTTGAACTGACGCTTCTCCTCGTTAATCTCCGCTTTCAGGGTGTTCAACTCTTCACTCGACATCAGGGAGACCGCCTCCACCTTGTGCATGTCAAAGAGCTGGACGCCGTAACGGGTTTCGGCGCGGAGCAATGCCCCCGCGCTCACTGCGAAAAGTAGAATCCACGCACGCATTAGTCACGCCCCCGATTTCCAAAGAGACGAAGGAGGAAGAGGAAGAGGTTAATGAAGTCGAGGTAGAGCTGCAAGGCGCAGAGAATGCCGAGCTTACGCGTCATCACGGGGCCGAGTTGCTCCTGTTGCTCCACGAGGAGGCGCACCTTCTGAGCGTCCCACGCCGTCAGCCCCACGAAGACCGCCACGCCCACGTAGGAGAGGATGATTTCGAGCGAACTGGAGTGCATGAAGATATTGACGAGTGAAGCAATCACAATGCCCCAGAGAGCCATCCCGCAGATTGCGCCAACCCCGGCGAGACTCCGCCGAGTGAGCGTCCCGACGAGTGCCATGCCCGCGAACATCGCCGCCGCGATGAAGAAGACCGTCTGGATCGTGCTTGCGCTGTAGGCAAGGAAGACCGAGGCGAGCGTAACGCCGTTGACCGCCGAGAAGAGCGCGAAGAGAGCTGTCATCACCGCCGGGGAGAGCTTCATGATTGCCGCCGAGATCGTAATCACCAACGCGAACTCCGCGATCAGGCAGACGATGAATATGCCCTGCGCTTGACCTGCCTGCAACGACTCCGAGAGAATCGCTTGCGCCACGCCCCACGCTGCGAAGCCGGAGATGACTAGCCCGAGTGTCATCCACCCGTAAACGAAATTGAACACGCGGTTGAGACTCATCTCTCGCGCCTCGGAACGCGCCGTCAACGCATCCGGATCCATGCGAATATCCATAGCCAGTCCTCCTCTTTCGAAAAACGAACCACCACTACTATACCACAACCCCCACCCCGCAACACTCCGCAACCGAGTTCCCCACAAACGCGAGGCAAACACGACCCGGACGCGAACCGACATCACCTCAATCACGGGGCGA
>CAVDHG010000177.1:0-2986 GCA_963608725.1 Agathobacter rectalis
GGTGCGGACAGACCCCAAACTCGGTTCAGAGGGGTAGGGAAGGGGAATCCCTACCGTTTTGGTAAAGATAGGGAAAACGGGGGTGGTCGAACCGCGATTGGGGCGAGGTCGGTTCGCGTTTGGGGTAAACGCGGTGCGGAGACTGGTCGAACTCGGTTGCGGGGGGTGGGGCGGGAGTTAGCGTTTGGAGAGGAGGCAGAGGGTTTCGAAGTGGGCGGTGCGGGGGAAGAAGTCGAAGAGCTGGAGGGAGTCGACAGAGTAGAGGTCTTGGAGGCTGGCGAGGTCGCGGGCTAAGGTGTCGGGACCGCAGGAGATGTATGCCAAGCGCGGGGGGCAGTGCTTGCGGAGGCGCAGTTTGAAGGCGTCGGAGAGTCCATCCCGCGGAGGGTCGACGATCCACCAGCCGGCGTTCGGAAGCGTCTCGGGGAAGTCCTCGCTCGGGGCGCATTGGTATTCCGCCGAGATGCCCAGCTCCCGGGCGTTCGCCTGCGCGGAGCGGACGGCAGAAGGCGTTGTTTCAAATCCGTAGAGTGCCTTTGCGCCGGCTTGCGAGGCAACGAATCCGAACAACCCGCACCCGCAATAGAAGTCGCACACGCAGGGCGCAGGGTGTGCGCTCACGGCGTCCCGGAACGCAGCAAGCAGAAGCTCGGCGCAGGCGAGGTTGATTTGGAAAAAGGCGTCCGCCGCGACGCGTAAGGTCAGCCCCGCGACGCGCTCGGTCAACATCCGCTTCGGGAAGTTGGGCGCGCCGAGAGTAACGCCGTCTTGGGGCGTAAAGCGGAAGCCCACGCGGGAGCCGGGGGGAAGTCGACGCAGGAGCTCGCGATCTTGGCGAACCGCAGTCAAGGCGTCGTTGATAGGGCTTTGGGAGAGGGGACAGGCAGGGGTGTCGAGGACGGTGCGGTTGTCGTCGCCAATATAGCCGAGCTTGGTGCCGCTCCAGTGGAGCACCAGTTTATTACGGTAGTGCAACGCCTGGGGCGAGGGGGTAGGGGGCAGGAGGAAGGGGAGCTCCCGGAACTTGCCGATGCGCGTGAGCAAGGTTTCGAGCTGGCGTTGCTTGAGGCGCACCTCGGCGTTGTAATCGAGCGACGCGTAGACCATGCCGGGGACGGGTGGCTCCTCGGGCGCGAGGCGGTCGGGCGAGGGTTGGAGCACGTGCAGGAGCTTCGCCTGTGCGAACCGCTTCTTGCGCAAGGTGAGCTCGGCTTCCACGACTTCCCCCGTGAACGCCCCCGGGACGAATACCACGCCCTCCGGCGTCCGCGCCACGCCCGCGCCACCGTAACCAACGTCCACGATCTCTAAGTGCATCGCCACCTTTTTCCACCTCTCCCGCTCTGCACGCGCTTACGCGAGCGCGGTGAAAATCATCCCGCCCCAGCGGAAGGCGTCCTGGAATTGCGCTAAGGAGAAGGATTCGTTCGGGCAGTGGATGCGGTCTTCCTGAAGCCCGAAGCCGACGAGTAGGGGTGCGGCGCCCGTGAGGTCGCGCAGTTTCGCCACGATCGGGATGGACGCGCCCTCCCACGTAAAGACCGCGCCACGCGGATCGAGCGCACCGAGCAACTCCTGCGCCAGACGCGTTACGGGGCTTTCGATGGGCAAGCGGAAGCCCGGCTCGCACCCGGTTAGCTCCGTGAGCTCAAGCCGTAATCCCCGCGGGCAGTGCGCTTCGAAGTGCGCCTTGAGGCATTGCCAGACGTGCTCGGGGCGTTGCCCGGGGACGAGCCGACACGAGAGCTTGGCGAAGGCGGTTGTGGGGATCACCGTCTTGGAGCCTGCGCCTCCGTAACCGCCGTGGATGCCGTTGATCTCGATAGTCGGGCGGAAGGCGTTGCGCACGATAGGCTCGACGCCCGCCTCCCCGCCGACGGGTGGCACGCCAACCTCGGCTTGGTACGCCGCCGCGTCGAAGCCGTTCTGCGTGGCAAGGGCAAGCTCCTGCTCGGTAGGCTCCACGATCCCATCGCAGAATCCCGCCACGGCGATCGCGCCATCGGCAGTGTGGAGGGAGGCAACCAGCTCGGCGATTCCCTGCGCCGGGTTCGGGGCGAGCCCGCCGTGTTGACCGGAGTGCAAGTCGTACTTCGCGCCGTTGAGGGTAACCGTGAAGTGGAGCACCCCGCGCAGACCGGCAACGATCGCGGGGCGTCCGGAGGCGTCTTTGCCAGTGTCGGCGACGAGGAGGATGTCCGCCGCCAGCCGGTCGCGCAGACCGTAAGCGAGGTCGGACAAGGCTCCGCTCCCGCTCTCCTCCTGCCCCTCCAGGACAATCCGAATCCTCGGCAGATCCTCGCCCAGCTCCAACGCCGCCCGAACGCCCTGCAACAAGGCGAACCACTGCCCCTTGTCATCCTGCGCACCGCGGGCGTAGATGCGGTCTCCGCGTTGCGTCGGCTCGAAGGGCGGGGTCTCCCAGAGGTTGAGCGGGTCTACGGGCTGGACGTCATAGTGCCCATAGACGAGGAGGGTGTGCGACGCGTTTGGGGCGACGCGCTCGGCGACGACGACCGGCGGGGAGGCGGGATCCCGGGAGACCAGTTCCGCCTCGAAACCCATGCGGGCTAGGTAATCTTGAATCCACGTGGCGCACGCGGAGCAATCGCCAAGGTGCGCCGGCTCTGCGCCGATGCTTTGAAAGCGCAGAAGCGTCTTGTAATCTTCGAGAATCTCTGCCTGATGGGTGGCGAACCAGGCGTCCAACTGCTTCTTTTCCATGCCGAACGTTCCTCCTTATGGCACGAATAGGCATTATAACACAGCCCCCTTATCCTCTCCTCCGCAACCGCCTTCCCCCTCCCTCCGCACCGCGATCGGGTCAAACGCGGTGCGGAGACCGGGTAAACTCGGTTGCGGGCGGTTTCCTGGGAGAGACCGGAGCGAGTTTGCATAAGTGCTTGAGTTTTCGACGGGCGATTCGCCCGGTTTTCGGGATAAGGGCTTGACGGAGTAGGGGATGTGGCGAAAAGGGGCGGAGTAG
>CAVDHG010000178.1:0-2815 GCA_963608725.1 Agathobacter rectalis
GAGGTCGAGTGCGGGTGGGGCTTGTGTGTGTCTGGAAGGAAGAAAAAGAAAAACCGCCCGCAACCGCGTTCGGGTCAAACGCGAGGCGGACGGAGGGGAGACGCGAGGCGGAGACACCCCAATCTCGGTACGGAGACCCCACTTTTACCCCTCTTTTACATTTTTGTAAAAGTCCGTCTCCCCTACCACCTTGAACCGAGTTTGGGGTCTGTCCGCACCGCGATTGGGTCAAACGCGGTGCGGAGGGAGGGGGAACGCGGTTGCGGGAGGGGGTGGGGTGAATCGAGTTTGGGGGGAGGTCGGTTCGCGTTTGGGGGAAACGCGGGGCGGGTGAAAGGTGTGTTGCGTTGCGCCCCACTTTTTTGTATAGTGCTGGGGTTTTCTATCTCTGGTTTGTTATGCCTTGGTTCTTCCTTCCTCGGCGGCAGAGGTAGAATGAGAAGGAGAGTCCGATGAGCTGCTGTTGCGCCCTCGAAAAAATCACCAATCCCGAATTGAAGGCATGGGTTAAAGAATTCGCCGAACACACAACCCCTGACAAGGTCGTGGTGTGCGATGGCTCCCAGGCTGAATACGACGCCCTCGCCGCCGCAGAAGTGGCTCGCGGCGCATGGATTAAGCTCGACGAAAAGAAGCGCCCCGGGTGCTACTTGGTGCGTTCCCACGAGTCGGACGTTGCCCGCGTTGAGAAGCGCACGTACATCTGCTGCAAGGACAAGGTTAACGCCGGCCCCACGAACAACTGGATGGACCCCACCGAGATGAAGTCCATCATGTGGGAGCTGTATAAGGGCTGCATGAAGGGGCGCACGCTCTACGTGGTGCCCTTCTCCATGGGTCCGATCGGCTCGCCCCTCTCGAAGCTCGGCGTTGAGCTGACCGACTCGCCCTACGTGGTCTGCAACATGCGCATCATGACCCGCATGGGCGATGCTGCGCTCGACCTCATCAACAAGGGCGCACCCTACATCAAGTGCTACCACTCCGTCGGCGCACCCCTCGAGCCGGGTCAGAAGGACGTCGCTTGGCCCTGCGCCCCGATGGAAAAGAAGTACATCACCCAGTTCACCGACCCCGGCGAAGAGGCAATCTGGTCGTTCGGCTCGGGTTACGGTGGCAACGCCCTCCTCGGCAAGAAGTGCTTCGCCCTGCGCATCGCTTCCGTCCTCGCCCGCAAGGAAGGCTGGATGGCTGAGCACATGCTCATCCTCAAGCTCACCAGCCCCGAGAACAAGAGCTACTTCATCACCGCGGCGTTCCCCTCTGCCTGCGGCAAGACCAACCTCGCCATGATGCTCCCCACCCTCCCGGGCTGGAAGGTCGAAACCTGTGGCGACGACATCGCCTGGATCCACGTCGACAAGGCGACCGGCAAGCTTCACGCCATCAACCCCGAAAACGGCTTCTTCGGCGTTGCCCCCGGCACCTCCAAGGTCTCCAACCCCAACGCCCTCCACGCCTGCGAGAAGAACACCATCTTCACCAACGTCGTCCTCACCGATGACGGCGATGTGTGGTGGGAAGACATGGGCGTTCCCGCGCCGAAGCACGGCATCGACTGGAAGGGTAACGACTGCTACGCCTCCAAGGAAAAGCCCTCCAAGATGGTCGCCAGCCCCGACGGCACCGGCGAATTCATCAAGGCTGCGCACCCGAACTCCCGCTTCACCGCGCCTGCCGAGCAGTGCCCCGTGATCGCCAAGGAGTGGGAAGCTCCCGAAGGCGTGCCCGTTGACGCCATCCTCTTCGGCGGGCGCCGCCCCTCCACCATCCCGCTGGTCAACATGGCAACCGACTGGGCGCACGGCGTCTACATGGGCTCCGCCGCCGGTTCGGAAGTTACCGCCGCCGTCATCTCCGACCAGATCGGTCAGGTGCGCCGCGACCCCTTCGCCATGCTCCCCTTCTGCGGGTACAACATGGCGGACTACTTCGGGCACTGGCTCGAGATGGGCAAGAAGGTCGCCGCCGACAAGTTGCCGAAGGTCTTCTTCGTCAACTGGTTCCGCAAGGATGCTGAAGGGCACTTCATGTGGCCGGGCTTCGGCGACAACTCCCGCGTCCTGAAGTGGGTCTGCCAAGCCATCGAAGGCAAGGCGAAGACCAAGACCACCCCGATCGGCATTATGCCGACCGATGACGCCATCGACCTCTCCGGGTGCGAAACCACCCCCGAGACGTTGCACGAGCTCCTCGCCGTCGACGTCGAAGGCTGGAAGAAGGAAGTGGCTGGCGTCAAGGAATCCTGGGAGAAGTTTGGCGACCGTATTCCTGCCGAGCTGACCGCTAAGCTCGCGGAAATCACCGCCGCGCTGAACAAGTAACCTCCCGGTTCACTTCTCAAACCAAACGAGCGGGGCACCCACGTGCCCCGCTCCTTTTTTGTCCCCCTTTTCGCCCTCCCCCCGCAACCGTGTTCACCTCCTCTCCGCACCGCGTTTGGGGTAAACGTGAACCGGACTCACCTCGATCGCGGTTCGGACACCCCGGTTTTCCCTATCTTTACCAAAAAGGTAGAGATTGCCTTTTCACCACCCCTTGAACCGACTTTGGGGTCTGTCCGCACCGCGTTTGACCCGATCACGGTGCGGAGACTCCCCGAACTCGGTTGCGGGGGGTGGAGATGGGGGGCGTGCGGAACGGCGAGGGGGTGGCGGGTTTTGGTATACTGCGCCTGTTCGCGAGGCGGGGGAACCGTCCAGCGAATCCATAGGTCGGGAACTGAGCCGGGGCGTCTTAAGCCCCCCTCCACCCCGCGACCGCTTAAACCCTTGTAGCATCAAAGCTACACGCTGTTCAATCGAAATACGACCAA
>CAVDHG010000179.1:0-2224 GCA_963608725.1 Agathobacter rectalis
CTCGGTTGCGGGGGTGGAGGTGGTTGGGGCGCGTGGAAGGGGTCAGAACTTCAGCCAAGGGAGGAAGATGCGGATGCAGTTGCCGACAAAACGCTTCGCCCGCTCCAAGGGACAATTCTGATTCGGATTCCAAGTCCAGGTCGGAGTCGAGTTACCGCAAGCGGTTTGACCTCCGAAATGGGGTTCGCGGGGGAATCGGTCGATGACGTCCTTCGGGTCTGCCGCCTTGACCGCACGGAAAAAGATATGCTCAATGGAGATTCCGCTGTATTCATCGTTCTGCTCTGTCAGTGGCGCCAGGTGTGTTCGGTAGTAGTCGTTCGTGACGGCGAAGAGGCGTGCGTCGGCGTCATGTCCGTTCCAGCCAAGGCGAAGCCAGTCGTAGAGCGGGTGGTCTTTGATGTCGCAATACCACTTGATGCCATCCTTATAAATCGCCCGCGACGCCCGCTTCACAAGGTAGCCGAGGTTATAAATCGGGTAGCGTCCCGTTACCTTAAAGAAGGCTCCTGCTTCGCGGATGAAGTGCGAGCGTTCAACCGCCTGCATCATGAGAAGCATTTCGTTGTAGCCCTTACCCCGCGAGATATCAAAGTCGTTCGGATCGAGCGAGATCCACTCAACGGCGTCCGACGTCCGCCCGACCTTTTCGCGGAGCGATGCAAGATCCCAGCCGGAGTTGTCGCAAAAGACGATCTTCTGGCGCGGGTCGTGGCAGAGGGTGTCGAGGTAGAACCGGATGGTCTCGACGTACATCTTTTCGCGCTCCGTCGCCGCGAACATGGCTCCTTTCATGCCCCGCGTGTCGACGGATGCGGTCATCAGCACGGGGAGAAGCGGGGTGGCGTTAGGAGTGCTTAGCTCTGAGAAGAGTTGTTGCCACTGGTCGACGATGTGCTCGACGGAGAAGGACTTGGCGACGTTACGCGCCTGTTTTGCCATCTCCGTAAGCCGGGGTTCGTCCCGCAGGAGTGCAGAGACGGTTTCGCCGAAGCGCGTCGCGTCGTAAGGCGTCGGCACAATCACTCCGCCACCGCTTCCGAGGACGTCGTGCACCGAAGCGAAGCTCCCGAGTGCGCACGGCACGCACCCCGATGCCATCGCCTCACCCAAGACGAGCGGAACGCCTTCGAAGTCGGACGTCAGGAGCAAGACCTTGGCGCGGGCGTAAGCGTCTGCCGGATTCTGAAAGCCGAGGAATTTGACGCGTGGCACGCCCGCGAGCGACGCCTCATACGTGGCGCGGTCGGGACCATCGCCGACGACCTCGAGTCGCCAATCCGGGAAGGCGTCCGCGAGGTGCTCCTTCCAGAGGGTGGCAATGCGCGAGAAGCGTTTCTGCCGTTCTTCGAGTCTGCCAACGTAGAGGAGGACGTTCTCCTTCGCGGGTGCCGCATCGTCGCTCAAGGCGGGGAGGGTGAGCGGGTTGCCAATTGCCACAAGGCGACGCGCAAACGGAACCCCGGCGACGCGGCGGAAGATCGGCTTAAAGCTCTCCGAGAGCAGGACGTAACGGTCGCAGGAGAAGTAGGTCAGGAAGTGGTTGAGGGAGGAGACGGCGCGGAAGGCAGAGCGGAGAAGCGGGTTGCGCGTGGAGGCGATGCGGTTGTTCGTGTCGGGCACGTTGTGCAGGCAAGAGATGAGGCGGACGTCGAGACCGCGACAGGCGCGACGCAGGAAGAGGGTTGTGCGGAAGGGCAGACACCAGTCGTTGACGAGGAAAGCAACTTGACGCTCAATGAGGGTTCGGCGGAGAACCTCTGCGCTCGCCTTCGTGCGGGAGCCGACGTTGGGCATGACGCGGACGACTTCCGGGGAGAGGTTGGCTAGGAGCAGGGGGTTGTCGCAACGGAAGGCAAAGATCGTTACCTTCCAGCCCCGGCGCACCCACTCGTTCGCCAGCTTCGCCGTAACGCGCTCAACGCCTCCGACGTCCCACGCGCCCATAAAATAAAGAATGCTCTTTCGCCCCTCGTTCGTTCGCTCTGCCACCATCGGACTCCCTCGCGTGCGCACAGTTCGCCGCCGAAAGTTCCCGATGCATGAAAAGAGCGCATTTTCTCTCGATGCACTCAATCGAAGCCCGACCAAAGGCTTATGGGAATACACGAAGAGAAAATGCGCCCAGCAGGGCGCATCTCGACTTACATGCTGTTCCCATAGCAAATATTGGTCGTATTTCGATTGAACAGCGTGTAGCTTTGATGCTACAAGGGTTTAAGCG
>CAVDHG010000180.1:0-2167 GCA_963608725.1 Agathobacter rectalis
ACCCCAAGGGTGGCAAGGGCAAGATCAAGGCGAACAAAGCGGTATACATATCTCCTTCTAACTACGCGATCGCCTACTACGACGACCTTGCCATCGGCAAGCCCGAAGTCATCCGTAGTTGCCATATATGGCGACAGATTGAAGACTACGCCAAAGCGCACGGGGGGAAGAAACCCCACCTCCTCCGCAAAGGCGACCTCATCAAAATCAAGGACGATGACAAGTGGTACGTTTGGCGTGTGGATTCGATAATGAACGATGCACGAGATGGAATCCTCCTAGATCTCTCCTTCCCTTATAGCGCGGAGGGAAGGCTCTCAGGAGTTACATACTTTTTGAGGAATAGACGCTTTACTAGTTTTCTCAAGAATAAGGCTTTCAGGCGTCTACCCCACAACCTAACGGGCGTTCCGGCAAAGCCGATCAAACCCGAGACTCAAGACAAACCCCCTCGCGGGCGGAAGAAAACGAGAGGCACGGCATGTCCTACCACTTCGTCGAAATCTCCGGATACGACAGAGCAACTCTCTTTGTCCGGGATGGACAGCTAGTCTGCCACCAAGGCGAAGCGAAGAGGCAAGTGCCGTTGGAGGACGTCGGTGCGATTCTGGTAACCGCGCCGGCGTGCTCCCTCTCCGCGCACCTGATCGCGCAAGCCTCCGCCCACCGCATCCCGATTGTCATCTGCGAGAATTTCAAGCCCACGAGTCTCTTCCTCCCCCTCCATCGCTCCACCGATACCCTCATCACCCGCGCCCAGATCGAAGCCCCCAAACGCTTCACCGAAGCCCTCTGGGTTAAGACGCTAACCGCGAAGTGCCGCCATCAGTGCCTCCTGGCTGAAGCCCTCGCCGGGGAGTCCGACCGCCTCGCGCAGATGCGCCTCCTTGCCGACCAACCCCTCCCCACCAAGGAGGGACCTTGCGCCCGATTGTATTGGGACGTCTACTCCGCCGCCCTGCACATCGATGCCTTCGAGCGACGCCCCGGCGATTCCGATTCCCTCAACGGCTTGCTCAACTATGCCTACGCCCTCCTCCTCTCCCAAACGCTGCAGAGTCTGCTCCTTGCCGGTTTAGACCCCCTCTACGGCATTGGGCACGCCACCCGCGAGCGTGCCACCCCGCTGGCTTACGACGTCATGGAGCCCTTCCGTCCCCTCGTGGATGCGTGGGTCTTCAAGTGGTTTGAGGCGCACCGCGGGGGCGACGCGCCCCCGAGTGTAGAGAAGCCCTATAAAGTTTTCCTGCGCCGGTGCCTTGCCGGCGAAGGGGATGCAGGGGAAGGCACGCTCCTCGAAAATCTCGTTGCGACGAGTCGAGGTTTGCGCACTGCCTTCTCCGAACGTTCACTCAAGGAGTACAACCCATGGCAGTGGAGAACTTTAAGGTGGGATGGCTATTTGTCTGCTTTGATCTCCCGGTAAAGAAGAAATCGGAGCGCAAACGCGCCACCGCCTTCCGGAAATTCCTCCTGGATGATGGCTTCCAGATGCTTCAATATAGCGTCTACGTGCGCTCCTGCGTCTCCTTTGCCCGGCAGGGGACCCACGTCTCGCGGGTGAATGACGCACTGCCCCCGGAGGGCGAGGTGCGCGTCTTCTTCATTACCCGCGCCCAGTGGCAACGCAGTTATATCTTCCACGGTAAGCCCATGAAACGGCAAACCCCCGAGCCCTTCCCCGAGCAGATGATGCTTTGGGAGGATCTAGCCCCGCCCCCCGACACCGAAGAGGACGAGGAAGATCTCCTGCTTTAGTTCCCCCTTTTCCCGGACGCCCCTCGGGCGTCCACCCCCCTACCCGCCAAAACCGCCCGCAACCGACTTTACCCCAAACGCGAGGCGGAGACGAAGCAAACGCGAACCGACCTCACCCCGATCTCGGTTCGGACACCCCCTTTTTTGCCCCCATGCCAAAACCGCCCCGCAACCGAGTTCGGGAGAGACGCGAGGCGGACGCGAAGCAAACGCGAGGCGGAGACACCTCGATCTCGGTGCGGACACCCCCCTTTTGGGGGTCAAAAACCGCTCCTCCCAGCCCCTGACTTATGAACATTTCGGCACATCCCTTTTTCCTGTAAGCCGTTATCACAAAAAAGGCGCGAATCGCCCAACGAAATCTCAAGCACTTATGCAATCCTGCCCGCGGGCGTGTTCAAAACTGCCC